>NZ_JBXBCF010000118.1:0-16205 GCF_056784235.1 Kovacikia sp. CALU 1929 | reverse complement strand
TTCTGCCATGATGGTTTCTGTCAAAGCTACCATCTTTGCAAATCTGCCTGAAGCCCTGGAAAATGTGTAGCAGCTAAAGCCTCCCACTAAAGTGGGTAGTTTTGACTAGCGTGCTGGGACAATAAACGAAACGCACAATTCATCTGTACTAAAGTGATTGTGTGCTCCATGTTCCACCCAACTCCATCAAGGGATCAGCAAAGATAAATCGCTTTCGTAATTGGCAACACAATTGCCTTTTGCCTCCGTTAGGCTGATGCCCGATGGTCTAACAAGTATTAGGGATTACAACAATCAGAGCGCCCCTCCCTACGAAGCAGGCGATCGCACTTTCAAATCCCTTAAGAGGATGGGCGATTATTTTACCCCCTTAATAGAAAAGATTATTCGTTCAGAAGTAAATAGAGCGAGTATCATCGCTTTGGTGCATTAACAATCTATCCTCGCAGGAGCAACTTCAATGACGCGCTGGGCATCTTTGCCGCTGATAAGAGTAAAAAAACTTTTTGCCAGTACTTATCTAAATCAAGGAATTCCTGCTAAAAGTAATGGATTCCAGCTATCAATCTCATTTAAGAACCTCGCTTCTCGTTAAAAGTCTATAAATCTAACAATTCGTCAATGTACTTGGAGTAGTTTCCCATGTCTTATTCCGTCACCTGGAAATCTGGGACTGCGGCGTTGCTTGCGCTAGGGTTGGTTACAACAACTGCCGCCCCATTCCTAATCTCAGTCCCAGCGATCGCCCAAACCCGCTTTCCTGACGTTCCGGCTGGCTACTGGGCAGAGCCTTTCATTTACGAACTTGCGGCTAAAGGGGTGATTGTTGGCTTTGCAGAAGATGGCACCTTCCGCCCTGAAGACCCAGTGACCCGTGCCCAGTTTGCCGCCATGATCAACCGGGCGTTTAACCGCCCGACTGTCCGCCCTCCCGTTAATTTTGCTGATGTACCTGGAAACTACTGGGGCAGATCGGCGATCGAGCGTGCCTACACTACTGGCTTTATGGCAGGCTATCCGGGCAACTTATTTCGACCAGATGAGAATATCCCTCGCGCTCAAGTGCTGGTATCCCTATCTGCGGGCTTAGATTACGCCAATAATCGACCGATTGACCAGCTACTGGCTTCTAACTTCAATGATGCGGCTCAAATTCCTGGATATGCCCGTCCCGGTGTTGCTGCTGCCACAGAGCGGCAGATCGTAGTTAATTACCCCGATATCAGAACCTTGAACCCGAACCGGGTTGCGACTCGGGCAGAAGTTGCCGCCTCCATTTACCAGGCAATGGTCAGCCAGGGTCTAGCCGCTACGATTCCATCGCCCTACATCGTGGGACAGGCTCCAGTCGCCGTTAGAATTCCGGCGGGAACATCCATTCCTATTGTCTATACCGGAGCAGATCGGCTGATCCTGTCTCAGGAAGAAACCCAACCAATTCCAATCACGCTGAAAGTGGCTCAAAATGTGGTCACTGCTCAGGGGCAGGTGTTGATCCCAGCCGGTAGTGATGTAAATGGACAGTTGGTGGTTACTGACGGAGCCGCTCAATTCACTGCTAATGAAATTGTCTTGCCCAACGGGCAACGGCTTCCAGTTAGCGGCTCTTCGGAGCTAATTAGAAGCTACCTGGTTGTTCGCAAGAACCCCACAACCGGCAAAATCATTGCTGGCACATTAGTCGGTGCGGGTGCGGGTGCTGGAGTTGCGGCTGTGACCGGCGATCGCAAAATTCAAGCATGGGAAGTATTGACGGGGGCAGCGGCTGGAACTCTGGCTGCCACTTTTTTGGGCGGCAGAACGATTGAAGCGATCGCGATTGAACCCAATACCAACCTTTTGCTGACTCTCAATCAGGATTTGGTCATTAGTGGCGATCGTCCACAACCCAGACCCGTTCAACCTGCCACGCCTCTTGCCCCAACACGACAAGAAGCACCGCCGTTTGTCCCGGCTCCCGCAGAGGTCACTCCCCAGAAATTCTAAGGATGGGAATTTAAGCAGGGATTTGCGAAAAAACTTGGAAAGTTTGGTCACTGGTTATTGGTCAATCCGGATTGACCAATAACCAGTGACAATTCCTGCCTGTGACTTTGCTGGCGTGTTGGGTTACTCATCTAAAAATCGCTGTAATTCTCATTCCTGGCAGTCAGTTCAATCTCAAAGTCTTTTTTTAAAAAGCCCTAAGTTTTGAGTGCAGCGGGTAGCTGAACAACGAAGGTGGTTCCCGCCTCAGGGTGTTCTCCGTGGTCTGATAGCCTATTCCGGTGAGATGCCCAGGCAGGGCTAACCACCTGGATTTTTCCATGCATCTGTTCAACCAGGGCATAGGCGATCGCTAACCCTAAACCACTACCAGGAATTTTACTCTGTGCCTGTGCCCCGCGAAACCGACGCTCGAAAATGTGGGGTAAGTCCTGGGCTGAAATTCCTGGTCCCGTATCAGAAATTGAAACCTCTATCCAGGGATGGTCTTCTTCTTTTAAAGCAAGGATACCTGCTTGAACAAGAATTTGCCCCCCGGTTTCAGTGTATTTGAGCGCATTTTCAATCAGATTATTGAGTACTTCTCGCAACGCCTGAGGGTTTGCTTGAACAGGGGGTAGATGGGCAGGAAAATCAGTGTAAATGGTTAAGCTGCGCTCCTCCGCGATCGCCCCTGCCGATGCCAGTAAGGGAGTCAACACCTCGACTACCGAGCAAGGTTCCAGGGACAGCGGTGACCCTGCCAGAACACCAGCACCCGGCAAGAGCGGAATCGCCTCACCCCAGTCCCCAATAGCCGGCGGGAGGGATAGAGGTGTTATTTCAGCTTCATCCATACCCGTAGTAGCTGACTCTAACTGCTGCGATAGTTCCTTCAACCGAGCGGCTTCGCGCACAATACTGGACGCAATTTCACGGTTAGCGTCTCCCGGTACCAGTCGTTTCAGAATTAACTTACTGAAAGTTTGCAGGGCAGTGAGCGAATTGCGGAACTGGTGGAGCAGATTGTCCAAAATGTCGTGCTGCTGTTCCTGAAACAGGTGTTGCTGGCGACGATCCTGATTCAGCCACTGGTAGCGCTGATCCAGGACACAGGCAAGCGCCAGTGTGTTTGCGATCTCATGGATCTGAGATTGTTCCCACTCATTCCATGCCCGATCGCTGCGTTCAGTCACCAGTAACCCCATCACGACTTCTTCATGCATCAGTGGCAAAACCATTTGTCGCTGAGTCACTAAGGTTCCTCGCTGACTTGCCCCTACCTGGTTAGAGGACATGGAAGAAACCTCTAAATCCAGTTCCCCCTCAAAGTCCACCATCGGCTCCAGTGGATGGTTTGCCAGACTGGAAAAGGAAGTAACCGAGTCGGTTAAAAGTCGAGGAGATCTTTCGATACGGGCGATCGCAGGTGGCAACTGAAAAGCACTACTGACCTGCCAATCTGCTGCCGTTTCAGGATACGCCACCACAGGTACCAGTCGTGTTTCAGCCCCTTCCACCAACTCCTGGGTTAAATAGACCACACTCAGCGATGCCCCTAAACCCTGCGTCAAGAGGGCAACTTGAGCACGGCATAGGGCAACAAATTCAGAGCTAGTGGGGATGAACATGCAAAAATAACCCAACCGAGTGAAGCGGAGTATTCGTGTAAACGAGCTAGACCTCAGAAAGTCTGTTTTACCTTGTAGGTTAAAAGAACCGATCTCTATCAGGACACACTCTATATACAAAGATAATTAGCAACGACCCCTTTAGCCAAAACTCTTCCCCCATTCCCAACTCCTATCACCCCTTCCCCATACTCAATGATCCATTTCCCCATCTGCCGGATCCTTTGTGTGATCCCCAGGGTTTATCTCGCAATATTAATTTCCACCCTCAGAAAGATTTAACCTTTGTATCATTGAGTTAAAAGAAGTTGAATTTCCAGTCCCAAATCGATATACTGACGACGTATTTTGTAACTATAACTACACTTGGGTTCTGGAAAAAGGGGGTAAACGGCTTTGGCAAGGAGACGCAAGCGTAAGAGCCGCCGTCGGCAGGAGGGGCGTAGAATTCTTGAGAATGTGCCTCAGTTCAGCATTGAATGTGGTGAAGATAAACCTGTCACCGCTGCGCGCAAGTTTATTCATTCTGAGGGGATTGCTCCGCCAGCTTTACTGCTAGTCAAGCGTAACGAGCATACCACAGACCGGTACTTCTGGGCTGAAAAGGGCTTGTTCGGGGCACAGTATGTTGAGGAAAATCATTTCCTATTTCCCAGTTTGAGACTGTCTGACGATCAGGTTGGAGACCTTCCGGTCGCTACCGTAGTTCGCAGTCATTAGCTTGCTGACTATTGGTATTGATGGAAAGCGACCAAAGTTCTTGTTCCGTCCACATTTGAGCCTATCTCTACAAAGATTTAGGTTTTAGCTTAAACCCCTCCTGATTCTTAATCAGGAGGGGTTTAAGCTATGAACATTAGATAGGCATTTAGGAACGTATCACAATGTTAAGACTTAAGCACTTGCTCAAAAAATAATTAAATATTCTTAAGCTTCTAGCTTGATTGAGCTATTCCAAAAGGCTTGATTTCAACCCAGTCTGCCTTACCCATAATTAACAAAAATTTGATGGGTTGCCCGCTATGCTTAACCCACCCTCTGGATGATTCTGACTCCCTACTTAGGGATGTGCCCCAAAATAAAGTACCCGCTAGGCAAGCTGCTCCACGATGGATTCCCGCCTGCGCGGGAATGACGTTGGGACTTTATTAATTTGCGAGTCCCTTACCGCTTCTGGATAGGCATTTAGCCTGCTGGGGTTAAGGGTAGCGATCGCTGTAGCTCAGCAAGTTCATCCCGGTGAGCTGTCACGGTCACAATACTCGCCCCGCTCTCACTTCCATCCCTAAGCGGCTCAATCTGGAGCAAAACCTTTTCAGCCCGCCCTGCTCTGCGCCAGTAGAACACCCCTGCAACGGGAGAGATAAACACTAGCCCGATCGGCAATGTGCCCGCGTTAGGCAGCAGAATAGATAGCACCAACGCTAGACAAAGCATTCCAACCGCTGTCAACAAAGTCAGAAAAACTGCCAGGAAACGGCTAGGGCGAACAAAACCCTCAAACTCGACCTGACGATCTGCCTCATTCACAGAGGTGATCTCGTAAGCCCGTTTGGCAAAATAATCCTGCAATTGCTCTAGTGTTAACTCTCCCGATTGATCAAACTTCAGTTTTACAATTTGAGTCCGGTCCTTCACCGAGGCTCGAATGAAAAAGAAGAGACCCACCGTTAGCAGCAGGGTAAGCAAAAAAGTAGAAGAGAGAACAGAAGTGTCCATACCGATCGCAAGCACCAGACAAAAAGTACAACTTCAAGTTTAATCAACTCCTGACATCAGGAAAGTTCTTGAAGCTGCACTCCCAGCCTGGAGGCTTGATACAGTCTTTTGAACCCAGACCAATCAGGTGCTCCGGCTAGGAGCTAACCCATTTGAGTGAGGCAAACTGTTATGCTTCCTGACATATTCATACCAAAGCCGAGTCAGGTCTTGAGCTTGCTGGGTAGCGCCAGAGCAAATCTGGTACATACGCCGTGGGCGTCCCCGACCCTCGACTTTTTTCCAGTACCCTTCAATAATTTGCTCATCCTCAAGGAACTTTAAAGCGCTGTAAAGCACCGTATCCGAAAGGCGATAGGTTGGGTACTCATTTTCTAGAAGCTGAATCAGCTCCGTTCCATAGGAGTCTCCCCGAGACAAAACGGAGAGGACATAACACACCGCCAGTTCCTTATTGAGGTAAAAGGGTGGGGGCGCTTGGAAGAATTGGTAAATATCTTCAAACTTCATCATCTTTCCCATCCAGACAACAACAAAAATTCAGTCACTATAGCTGCACCTAACTAGAAGCTAATAGCACTTCACCCTCAACCTAACAGGGGTACCCCAGGATCGACATCAACCGAAAGAATTAAATTATCTTTCTAGCGATAATCCTGCTTGACAAGGGTTTAAGCCTTCGCTACTCAGCTATTTGAGTTCATATCAGGTGAGTGAGAAGTAAGCTTAAAAGCTACATCTCTGAATGTTGGGGCAACAGAAGAGAAACAGGGCTAAAAGCTGCACAATTTGAAGGTTGGGGCAAACCTGAAAAGGTCTAACCGTTTAGCTGTCATCAACAAAGATTCCAGGTTAGCCTAATCTTGAATAAATCATCCACAGCTCAATCCACTAATTCTCGTAACTCAATTCTAGATGCTTCCTGGCAGAATCGTTTATCTAGAGTAAATAAGATTCTATTCTGTCACAAGGGCTTGACAAGCCGATGGGGTGTAACGAGTAGCATTACTATTTGGTTCAAGGAATAACCCTGCAACCGATTAAACTAGTCCTGACCGCAGCGCAACAACGGCTGCCTGAACGCGATCGTCCACCGCCAGTTTGTTCATGATGCCCCGGATGTGGGTTTTAATGGTGTTGGGGCTGAGGTAGAGTACAGCGGCAATTTCAGGATTGCTCTTTCCTTCTACCATGAGTTTGAGAACCTCAAGTTCCCGTTGAGAGAGTTGTCCCGTAAAGGTCGCAGCCGGAGAGGGCGGCTTCAGATGCTCAATCACTCGGCGAGCAATTAGAGGATCTAGATAGGTTGCTCCTTCTTGAGCGGCTGCGATCGCTGCAATCAACCGATCAACATTGGTTCCTTTAATACAATACGCATCTGCACCGCTGGAGAGCGCAGCAATGACCTCGTTCTCGGTGGTGTGGGAGGTTAGCATGACAATCCGAACATCGGGCAGTGCTTCCTTAATTTTCTTGGTAGCTTCGATGCCGTCCATGCGTGGCAAGCCAATATCCATCACCACCACATCAGGCTTTAGCTTCAGCGCCGCTTCTACTCCCAGGTAACCATCAGAAGCCTGCCCTACAACGGTGAGTTGGGGATAGTCTTCCAAAGATTGCTCTAGCCCCAACTGCATCATTGGGTCATCCTCTACGATCAAAATCCGTAGGGAAGGAAGCTCTGGGGCACTATTAGAGGATAGAGTTTGGTCTGACATGAAATGAATAGGAAGTGAATAACTGAAAAAGGCTTTTGAGAAAAATTACCCCTCTATAGCGTTTCCTTTCTGGGGGAGGTACATCTCATCTGTTTGACTCAAGGGTTGTACGGCTATCCATGTACCTTACTGGATTCAAAAACGCTATAAATCAATCTTCTATTGCTAAGTAAAATCTCACAGCCCAACTCTACACAAAATCTGAAGGTTGTGAACCGCAGACTGCTACTTTTTTGCTTCATCCATGCTGGAGTTGCCTACTTATTATGAAGCGAAGAGCGTTACCATGAGAAATTAGCAAGAATAAATCTTTCATATGCCGGGATCATGCTCGACAGACCCAGTTCTTCTTCCGCACCTCCATCCCTCCAGGATATTGCCAAAACCTTTCGTCTAGCAGGATGGTTAGGGTTTTGGTCTCAACTAGTGTTGACGGTTGTTTCGGGCATTATCCTTCTGTTCGCCGGACTCAGCCGCTCCCCCGCAGGTAGCAACCAACCCAGCCCCAGTACTGGCATCGGTGTAGTCGTAACGATCTTCGGGATTGTGGTGCTCCTTTTTAATATGTATTGGGCGCTGTTTCGCTATATCCCGATTGGGCGAAAGTTGAATGGTCCTCCCGCTGGTCGGCCCAAACGACCTGAAACGATCCAGGTTGTGCGGACAGGATTAATTGCCAGCTTAATTGGAATGCTCCTTTCGCTGCTAGGAGCACAGGCAACGGTAGGCTTGCTGGCTGCCAAAGCTTTTAATCAAGGAGTCGGTGGATTTGTCAATGTAGACCCCTCCCGGTTGATTCAGCCGTTGGATATTCTGGTCGTCCAGGCGAGTGTGAATGTGATTTTGGCGCAGTTTTTTGGCATTGGCGCAGCACTCTGGTTATTGAACCGGGTTAGCCGATGATTTAAGCTCAGACGAGCAGCATTAACCCTTAACCAAATTCATAGCCCTGGTTTACCCAGTAATGCCAGTCTGCGATCGCCTGTTGCGTTTCTGCATCTGCATCGGGTGCCTCTAACTGGATCAAGGGCACTGCCAGCGTATCGCCCTCCCAGCTAATCTCCACAAACATTTCCCGTTCGCACTCATCTTCTGATGCCATATCCACCACTTCAACAGTGGCACCTTCCTTTAAGGGAGAAATGCGTCGCTTATGGATGCAGATTGCATTGAAGGGAAATTGCATGGTGTCCTGCAAGTAGTAGTACCAGCCCATTGCCTGCTCTTCCGCTCCATAGGCATCGACCACAATTTCCATTGTGATCCGTTCTTCCCGCTCTGCATCTTGTTCCTGTTTCGGCATAACAAAACTTCCATGCGTTGCTGAATTGTACGCCCAGGTTAACCGTCAAAGCCCCTTTGCAAGGTTGGCATCAATAAACATTATCAACCCCCAACACAAAGGTATGTGAAATTCTGACATCGGTTTTAGAAATCTCTTAAGAGGCTATCAATCCAGTAACAGCCTCATCTGATATCAAACGCCGAAAGTCTAAAACCTCAATTAATACGAGTTTGGTATCTTCAGAATAACGTAAACTCACCTGTCCTTCATCTTCCGCATAGGCAATTGGAGCGTTAGAAAGCTCAATTAATAAAGCATCTACATCTTTGCTGTCAGTAGGTCGGTGAAATCAAATTTAAAGCGAGAATAAGAAATCATGCTTCAGAAGATATTTGCTTTCAGGAAGGCTTGTCACTCAATCGCACTCTTGGTCAGTTTGCCAGTTGCCCTGATGGCAACCGTTGTGAGCGCTCAGCAGGTGAATCAGGAAGAAATTTGCTCCCCTGAAACTGAGAAACCACACTCTACAAGAACGGAACTACCTCAGCCTAAGCCTAGTTCCGTAAGTGCTTATTCACAACTTTCAAAAGCAGAAACAGCCACCAAAGCAGGAAATTATGCTCAAGCTGAAGCAATTTGGCGGCAGGCGATTAAAGCAGGAGCCAACCATGCTTTTGCTTACTTTCAACTTGGAGAGACGTTGAGATTGCAGCGGAAGTTTGAGGAAGCAATCCCAACTTACCGAAAAGCGATCGAGATTGATCCAACCTATAGTCCTGCTTGCGGAGGGTGGGCGCAAGCTTACCAGAAATCTGTCAAGCCTTACATCGCGGGTATGGAGCTTTATCCTTCTCGTGGACAAGAATCTCCTTACATAGGTGCGCTCGTTTGAGGGTCAAGTTACAACCGGACAGATCCGATTTCTATGAATATTTAGGAATAGTTTTGTATGAAGCTAGTCGATTTGATGAGGCGATCACAGCACTCCGTGAATCAATTCGTCTAATGCCATGTGATGTAGATTTTGTTAGGACGGGTCAAGCTGTTGAATACCTAGCCCACTTACTGTGGTTAAAGTCTAGACTAAATGAAACGTCTACAACCTATGCTGAATTGAACGAAATGCTTCCAATCTACGACAAGCTAATTCGTCGCTACCCAAAACATGCGTCAACGCTTTATTTTCGCAAAGGTGAGAAGCTAATTGACATGAAACGCCCAGCAGAGGCAATAGAAGCTTATCGTAAGATCCTTGAAATTGAACCAAACAATAGCTACGTAAAATACAGGCTGACAGAAGCTGAGCAAATGTTGAAATCTCGATGATCTCTGTTTCTTGATCGCAGAGCGGCGGTTGAATGATAAAATTTCCTCTTTAGAAATATAATCCTGAGTGATTCTCCAATCAATCCAATTATCTTTAAAACCGAAAGCTTAGACCTCCGAGGTTTTCAAAACCTCGGAGGTCTGGTGGCTTCAACTTTTCTGGCTTGAACCCTTTAACGGTGTTTGGCATCTGTCAAGTCTTCGCCCAAAATCGCTTGAGCGGGTTTCTGCTCTAAATCATCTCTGAAATAATCGATTAAAGTATCTTTTTGTAAATATAGGCTTAAGTAATCACTCAGGTTTTTGATAACTTTTGCGAACAGATCTTGCGATATTTTTATCGAATTGTGTCAGATGAGGGCTGAAATCCCCATCTGGTAGCGCTTTTCTGATACAAACATTCATGGGTTGCTTGCTGTTGGTCATATTCCTTTAGCTTTCAACCACTAAGCCAATGGTCTGTTACATACCGGAAAGTAAACACTTCGGCTGATCCCTGACCGCCCATTTCTTTGATGCCGATTCCCGCTTAATGCCGATTCATACAGAAGGAGCAAATACCGCATGTTCACCCACGTCAAGCCCACTGTCAGACACGTCGCCCCAGACGATTTGCGCGGGCGATCGCTGATTAAGGTGGTCTATGTCGTGCTGGAGCCTCAGTACCAAAGTTCCCTTTCAGCAGCGGTTCGCTCCATTAACCAGAACCACCCAAACCTGGCTGTTGAAATCAGTGGATATTTGATTGAGGAACTCCGCGATCCCCAAAATTACGAAGACTTTAAGCGCGATGTTTCGCAAGCTAACATCTTCATTGCGTCATTGATTTTCTTGGAAGACCTGGCAGATAAGCTGGTTGCGGCTGTCGAGCCTTACCGCGATCGCCTGGATGTGGCGGTAGTCTTTCCCTCCATGCCCCAGGTGATGCGCCTCAACAAAATGGGTAGCTTCTCTCTGGCGCAGATTGGGCAGTCCAAGAGTGTGATTTCCCAGTTCATGAAGAAGCGTAAGGAGAACTCTGGCGCAGGCTTCCAGGATGCCATGCTGAAGCTGCTTCGCACCCTGCCCCAGGTACTCAAGTACCTGCCGATGGATAAGGCACAGGATGCCCGTAACTTTATGCTTAGCTTCCAGTACTGGCTAGGTGGCAACCAGGAAAACCTGGAAAACTTCCTGCTGATGCTGGCAGATAAATACGTGGCTGGAGCAAACAGCGGGTCACCCCTCCAGTACCGTGAACCCCAGACTTATCCCGATCTGGGTATCTGGCACCCCCTTGCGCCCTGTATGTATGAGGATGTCAAGGAATATCTCAACTGGTTCAACACCCGCCCCGACATTTCCCAGGATATGAAAGACCCCCTGGCTCCCACCGTGGGTCTGGTTCTGCAACGAACCCACCTGGTTACGGGAGATGATGCCCACTACGTGGCGATGGTGTCTGAGTTGGAAGCAATGGGAGCAAGGGTTCTACCTGTTTTTGCTGGAGGGCTGGACTTCTCCAAACCCGTCGATGCCTTCTTCTATGATCCCGTCAACAAAGATCTGCCCATCGTGGATGTGGTCGTGTCCCTGACCGGATTTGCCCTGGTCGGCGGTCCCGCCCGTCAGGATCATCCCAAGGCGATCGAGGCTCTGAAACGGCTGAATCGTCCCTATATGGTGGCACTGCCGCTAGTATTCCAGACGACGGAGGAATGGCAGGATAGTGAACTGGGTTTGCACCCAATCCAGGTGGCATTGCAGATTGCCCTGCCAGAACTGGACGGCGGCATTGAGCCGATTATTCTCTCTGGTCGAGATGGGGCAACCGGAAAAGCGATCGCCCTGCAAGACCGGGTTGAAGCGATCGCCCAGCGGGCAATGAATTGGTCAAACCTGCGTCGCAAGCCCAAGCTACATAAGCGGGTTGCCATTACGGTCTTCAGCTTCCCACCGGATAAAGGTAACGTGGGCACAGCCGCTTACCTGGATGTGTTCGGCTCCATTTATAAAGTGATGGAGTCACTAAAGCAGAACGGCTATGACGTACAGGGTCTTCCCGAAGATCCTGAAAAGTTAATGCTGGAAGTGTTGCACGATGCCAGAGCACAGTACAACAGCCCCGAACTTAACATCGCGTACCGGATGTCAGTCCCAGAGTATGAGGAACTGACCCCCTACTATGAGCGGTTGATCCCCTCCTGGGGCGAACCCCCCGGACACCTGAACACGGATGGACAAAACTTGCTGGTCTACGGCAAGTCCTTTGGCAATATTTTCATTGGTGTCCAACCCACCTTCGGCTACGAAGGCGACCCCATGCGCTTGTTGTTCTCTCGCTCTGCCAGTCCCCACCACGGCTTTGCAGCCTATTACACTTATCTGGAAAAGATCTGGAAAGCGGATGCCGTGTTGCACTTCGGTACCCACGGTTCCCTGGAGTTCATGCCCGGTAAGCAGATTGGCATGTCCGATGAATGCTTCCCCGACAGCCTGATTGGCAACATCCCTAACCTCTACTACTACGCGGCAAACAACCCCAGCGAGGCAACGATCGCCAAGCGCCGTTCCTATGCTGAAACCATCAGCTACCTTACCCCTCCGGCTGAAAACGCCGGACTCTATAAGGGATTGAAGGAACTGAGCGAACTGATTGCCTCCTACCAGACCCTCAAAGACACCGGACGGGGTGATTCGATCACCAACACCATCATGGACAAGTGCCGCATGGTGAATCTGGAAAAAGATATTGCCCTGCCGGAGAAAGATGCTAAGGATATGACCTCGGAGGAGCGGGATACCCTGGTGGGCAAGGTCTACATCAAGTTGATGGAGATTGAGTCGCGTCTGTTGCCCTGTGGTCTACATACGATTGGAAAACCACCAACCGCTGAAGAAGCAATCGCCACCCTGGTCAATATTGCCAGTCTGGATCGGGAAGAGGAAGGCATCCTCAGCCTGCAACGAATCATTGCTAACAGCATCGGGCGGAGTATCGATCAGGTGTATGAACAGAGCGATCGCGGCATCCTGGATGATGTTCAACTTCTGAACGACATCAACCAGGCAGTTCGCAATGCTGTGGGGGCAATGGTTCACGCCCAGATCGATGAAGAAGGGCGGGTTTCCAAAATGTCCATGCTGGGCAATCTATTCCAGATGGGCGGCAAAAAAACACCCTGGGTCGAGGCACTGCACACCGCAGGCTACACCAGCGTGGATAACGAAGCCCTCAAGCCCCTATTTGAATATCTGCAATTCTGCCTCAAGCAGGTGGTTGCCGATAATGAACTGGGTGCCCTGCTACTGGCATTGGACGGGCAATACATTCTCCCTGGTCCCGGTGGTGATCCCATCCGTAATCCCGATGTGTTGCCTACGGGTAAAAATATCCATGCCCTCGATCCCCAGGCGATCCCTACAGCAGCAGCAGTCAAGTCAGCCAAAGTCGTGGTCGATCGCCTCCTCGCCCGCCAAGCCGCCGAAAATGGTGGCAAGTACCCCGAAACGATCGCCTCGGTTCTCTGGGGCACGGACAATATCAAGACCTACGGCGAATCCCTTGCCCAGATCATGTGGATGGTAGGGGTCCGTCCCCTGCCCGACTCTTTGGGACGGGTGAACAAACTGGAGTTGATCCCCCTGGAAGAATTGGGTCGTCCCCGAATCGATGTGGTGGTGAACTGCTCCGGTGTATTCCGGGATCTGTTCATTAACCAGATGACTTTGCTCGATCGCGCCGTCAAAATGGCAGCGGAAGCAGAGGAACCCCTGGAAATGAACTTTGTCCGTAAGCACGCTCTCCAGCAAGCAAAGGAATTGGGGCTGGAACTGCGACAGGCAGCCACCCGCATCTTCTCCAATGCCTCTGGTTCCTACTCCTCCAACATCAACCTGGCGGTGGAAAACGGCACCTGGGAGCAGGAGGCAGAGCTTCAGGACATGTACCTGTCACGCAAATCCTTTGCCTTCTCCTCCGACAACCCCGGCATGATGGAGCAAAGTCGCGAACTGTTTGAGGCATCGTTGAAAACAGCGGAAGTCACCTTCCAGAACCTCGACTCCTCGGAAATTTCCCTGACGGACGTTTCCCACTACTACGACTCCGACCCCACCAAGATCGTTGCTCGCCTGCGGGATGATGGCAAAACGCCCGCTTCCTACATGGCAGACACCACAACCGCCAACGCTCAGATCCGCACTCTGTCGGAAACGGTGCGTCTGGATGCCCGCACCAAACTGCTGAATCCCAAGTGGTATGAGGGCATGTTGAGCCACGGTTACGAAGGGGTACGTGAATTGTCGAAGCGGTTGGTCAACACGATGGGTTGGTCTGCCACCGCCGGAGCTGTCGATAACTGGGTCTACGAAGACACCAACACCACGTTCTTCAAGGACGATGAGATGTGCAAACGGTTGATCGACATGAACCCCAACTCCTTCCGCAAGATGGTCACTACCCTGCTGGAGGCAAACGGTCGCGGCTACTGGGAAACCAGTGAAGAAAACCTCGATCGCCTGCGCCAGCTTTACCAGGAAGTCGAAGACCGGATCGAAGGAATCGATTAACCCTGGTACCACCCAAATTTAGATCCCCGGAATCTTGGAGTTTCCGGGGATCTTTGTTAAGGTTCTATGCTTAAATCAGCACTATTCACAGCAAAAGGCACAGGGCAGAGGTTTCAAGACTGAAGGCTGAAGGCTGAAGGCTAAAATTTAATACCACCTGACCACCAACGACCTCTAACAACTAGCAACTTTCTCCACCCCCTACCCCCCAGACTCTACCGAGGGCTTCGCGATGGAAACCTATCTGCTGAAACAAATTCCTGCGATTTCAATCACCCCCGATCGCTTCAAACCCTACGGTCAGGTCATTGTTGCTTCAGAGGATGGCAAACCCTACGGTACTGAGGATGCCCAACTGGAATTGGGTAATGGTACTCCCCGCTTTTACATCATGCGGCTGCGCGATCGTGGACTGAGATTTCACAAAATTACCCGCCATCTATGCTGCACCCAATGTCTGGGGGCATTGGAAGGAAAAGACTGGTTGCTTGGAGTTGCCCCTCCGACGGACACACTTCAACCCAATTGGGAAGCGATCGAGGTGTTTCACATTCCTGGCAACTGCTTCATCAAGCTCGAAGTCGGAACCTGGCACGCTGGTCCCTATTTTGAACATTCCAGCGTGGATTTCTACAACCTTGAGCTGAAGGATACAAACGTTGTTGACCACGATACCTGCAATTTACTCGAAAGCTTTGGGGTCGAATTTGAGATCACTAAAGCTGAAGCGATTGATAGCGATTCTCAAACGAGTGCGGTACAAACTAATACCAAACCCCTTACTGAATAAAGCCGTTTGGCCGCACACACAAATGGGAATTGCTACAGGTGATCAACCATTATTTATCAACCAGTCGGACTCCATAAGATTCGACATTCCACGTCCCCGTTACGTTCTTTGCAGCCTCAACCATCTGGTCAAGCACCGTATGGTCAGGCACTCGCCCCGACAAAATGACCACCGCACCCCGCTGGGTAACCCGCAATTGCTCAACATCCTGGGGTAAGAATCGCTGACGCAGCATTTGGATAACGCGCTTTGCCAAACCACTGTGATCGTATTCGCCGTTTAAGCCCATACGCTCTGGCGGAATAGTTTTAAAGAAATAGGCTGAATCCGTTGCAGAATCTAACGGATTCAATGAATAACCTGCCCAACCCTGCTCCAATCCTGGAGAACTGACTGATAGGCTCATAGATGCACTATCCCCATGACTACAACTTTAAGGTGACGATGGAAAATGTAAAGTAATTGTAAATCTATCTTCAGCGGCTCGTTAAGAACTGTTATGAAGACTACTTGATTGAGAAATTGTTTTAGGATAAGGGGCATAAAACCTGCTTATCCTTGACCTGACTGACTTTACAGCCCTGTAGAGACACTACACATAAAATCCTCAAACTTGTACCCCCTTAGGAGGGTTGTTTTGATGTAGTGCTTAATACATAGAATTCAGAAGCCAGAATTCCATCGATAGAACTTAATCGACAATGAAATGATGAAGCTGGATCAATCAGGTTGAATTGATAGAATCCATAGACTTCGCTAGATGATTTAATAAGGACGACCTTCGAATCACCTTTCTCCAGAAAATAGTGGTTTTTAACCCATCAAAAGATGAGATAGGAGATATACCTGGCGGTTGATTTTGAGATATCTAGGCATTGAAAATGTTGGGTTTCGCCGGCGTTCGACCCAACCTTGTATCTTTCGAGAGTAGGTAGCCCGTCCCAACCGAGGTGAAAAAAACGCCGTTCCGTAGCGCGGGTCGCCAGTATCGTAAAAAAGCGCCTAGTAGACTGCACCCAACTGGTGTCAGACACCGCTGCGTAGCAAAAAGTCGCTAGGCGCTTCATCCAACGACCCAACTCGAACAATCGCCTGGGGAAAACCCCGCATCCAGCAAGGACGAGTGGTCAATGGAACTAAACAACGTGATTCTAAGCATAAACGATGAATCCAGAAACTACATGGGTCGGCATTGATGTTTCAAAAGCCAGTCTAGATGT
>NZ_JBXBCF010000117.1:0-19612 GCF_056784235.1 Kovacikia sp. CALU 1929 | reverse complement strand
TGAACCACGATGCTTTTAATCCCCTGTCGCTGCAATTCTCGGTGTAATCCAAAGCCCGAAAATCCAGCTTCATAGGCGCTATGAATCTCAGCCTCTGGAAAAAATTTACGCAGTGGTTTTCCTAAAGCCTCAGGCTCTGCTGCTGTTTTCCAACGTTTTGCCTCCATTTTCTGCAGTCGTGCCACAACCGCATAGGTTAGTGTGTGAACATCATTGCCGACATACACTGTTTCCCGGTATATGATCTTCTTTGTGCGGTGGGTTTCATACAAGTCTTCCTCGCTTGTTGGGTTTGTATACTTCAAGCTTATGGGTGTCTTGTCTCACCGCACTTTACTTTTTCATCATAGGGACAACCTACCAGATCGGCGATCGCGCTTCGTCCTTTGCTTTTCCCGCTTTTCCCCTTCCTTCACTCTCCATAAGGTCTTGGATAAGGCTTCAGCAGGCGATCGCACTGGTAAACCTGAATTACCTGAACAATCACCCCACCCCGGTAGATGGGAATCTCTGCAACTGGCTGAATGCGTCCAAAGTAGTTCTGGTATTGCGCCAGGGTAGTTTCTGCTTTCTGTTCAGGCGTTACTAAAAGTCCATTCTGGTTGAGCCATTCGCGGCTGGTTGACCAAAAGGCAAATCCCCGTAGATCGGAGTCCAGGACTGTGATGGGTTTAGGGGGCAGGGGAGCCAGTGCCATACCCATTTGTCCCGCCAGAAAAAGGTCGTTGGTAAATACGAAATCGGTGGTTTGCAATGCTGCTTGCAAAGGAGACGATTCTACAAAACCAGAGCGGATTTGCTGAATATCCATCAGTTGAACAGAGGCATCTGTACTGGGAGATAGAAACCCACCTAACAGAGCAAAGCGTCCAGGCTTTTGAAGAGTTCCGAGACTGACATGGAGCAGGGCAATCAGCAGGAAGGTTGCGATCGCCATCCCGGAACCCCACAGCCAGCGCCGCACTAAGCGAGGCGAATTTTGTTGCCATGCCGCCGCTTTCCACCCTAGTAGCAGCGTTGCACTCCAAAACCCCGGCATTGCCCAGGTTGGCAAAATAGGGCGGTAGCCACCCATAAGGGTAAAGCCCAGCACCAGAGGGAGGGCAGTCCAGAGGAGGAGGGGGAAAGGAGAGGATGGGGGGATGGGGGGATGGAGGGATGGGGGGATGGGAGGATGGGGGGATAGGGAAGGAAAGATGGCTTTGCTTACGCCTCTGCTCCTCTTCCCCCCTGCGCCTCTGCTCCTTTTACCTCTCCAGATCTGGTCAAATGCTACGCGCCCACTCACCCACCAGAGGGGAAAGCCAAAGCTGGGAAACAGGTAGGCTACGCCGACGAGAAAAGTCACCAGCAGGTCGAGCAGACTGTAGCCGCGATCGGGGATGGCTCTACCAGACTGAAAGCGGAGGGAAACCCAGTCATGCTGGATATTCCAGATCAGGATGGGAGAAATCGCAAGCATGAATAATCCGACACTGAGCAGCATCCAGGGAGACCCCACTGCTACACGGTGACGGGGACTGGTGAGACAAAATCCGACCAGCCCAAAACCCAGTGCCAGTCCGTGATATTTACTCAGACAAGATAAGCCAACCAGGAGACCGATGATTGCCAGACAGTAGGTGGGAGAGTAGGGGGAGGGGGGAGAAGAGGAAGGGAGGGAAAGAGGAGAGTTGAGAGTTGAGAGTTGAGAGTTGAGCGTTGGGAGTTGGGAGTTGGACATTTTGCCATACGCCTTTATTCCGCCCCCTATCCCCCGTCCCCCGTCCCCTGCCCCCTGCTCTGGAAAAAACTCCCAACTGGCTACATAGAGTGCTGCCGTCCAAAAGAAGATGAGGGGAGCATCGGGAAGGGTCAGTACGCCGAAACCCACGAGGAAGATGGGAATCAGGGTGGCGATCGCCAGGGTCAAAACGGCTGCTCTGGCGGAAAACAACCGCAGGCTGGTGAGGTATAGCAACCAGAGCGCTCCCGTGTGTAGCAAAAGGGTGCCCAGCCGAATGGTGAATTGGGAAACTTCTCCTGTGATCCAGGGACCCAGTCCGGTTGAGAGGGCAACCAGCAGTGGATGGTCGAAATAGCTCCAGTCGAGGTGCTGGGTGTAGAGGTAGTAATATGCCTCATCAAAACCGGGGGGGAGGGAAAGGGCGATCGCGCTGCGCCCCAACAGTCCTCCTACCAACAGTCCCATTGCCCAATGGTGATGCTTCTGATCTAACCCTGTTTGCAAACCGCTGACTCCTATTTGGGCAACTGAGAAATGACCTGTCTAGAAACTCGAACCAACTGATAGGGAACTGCCTCCCCCAAACGTTGATACTGTCCTGGCTGCAAACCCAGGTGAGTCAGCTTGTCGGGAAATGACAAAATCAAGATCGTGGGGCTTTGAGGTTGGTTGCTTGCGCTTGCCTCGTGCTGGCTGTCTTGCAAGTAACCCAAGGTTGACCGGGAACGGAGTCTAAAGGTCACAGGCTGGTGGCTGTAGAATACAACACTTGGCTTTTTTATCCCAATCATGACCACTTCTTCATCGGGCTGTCTTTCCTGCAAAATAATTTGGGATAACTGCCGTAAAGGAAGCTGGCGTTGGGAATCGACAATGGATGACGCAGGTAGTAGAACCACCACAATCAAAATAAGTAGCCCACTGGTATTTATCAGCCAGATCCAGTGTGTCTGCTGACGCAGTACCAGCAGCAGAATGACCAATGCAATTGAGAGGGCGATCGCTCCTCCTAGAATTGGCAGTCCTGATTGTTGTAGCAGGGAAGCCAACTTTGGGAGGGCGCGATCGCCCTTGACCAGTTGAGGCGCGTAGAACATCAGTCCCGCCACCGCCATAAAGAAAATCCCATTCAAAACCCCGCTTAGTTTGACTCCCCAGGAAGACGGTGAACCCTGGATCATTCGTTCACTCCACCACAGTGCGACCAGGATTGCCGTCGCTGGCATTAAGGGCAGTACATAGCTGGGCAATTTAGTGACAGCAATGGTGAAAAAGAGAAAAGTGCCGATAAACCAGAAAAAAGCAAACAATCCCAGGTGACTAGACCGGGGCTGATGATGCCAGATTGATCGTTTCCAGGGCTGTAAGCAGGCGATCGCCCCAGGCAGGTACAGCGACCACGGCGCAAACCCCAACAGCACGACCACAAAGTAAAAATACCAGGGTGCCCAGTGACGGTTAACAACCTCCGTAAACCGCTCAATATTGTGATAACCAAAAAATGACTCGATGAATGCTTCCCCGTTTGCCAGTGTCACCAGAATGTACCAGGGCAAGGCAATCACCAGGATGAGCAGCAGACCCCAGAGTGGGCGCATTTCCCGCAGAACCACCTTCAAATTTCCCACGTAGAGCAGAAAGGAACCGATAATCAATCCTGGCAGCACAATCCCCACGGGTCCTTTGCTCAAAATTGCTAGTGCGATGAAGAGATAAAAGACAAGATACCAGCGGAGGGAAGGAGTTAGGGAGCGGGGGGGCAGAGGAGCCGATGAGGGACGGGGATCGGCGTATCCCCAGAAAAATGCCATCAAGGCAATCCCTATACACCCGCTCAGGAGCATGTCGGAAACTCCTGTTCTTGCCCAGGCAATCGTTAAGGGATGCAGGGCAATCAGGGTGGAGCCAACCAGGGCAGCCAACCAGCGTTGATGGGAAGCGGGTTGAGTATCCGCAGAAGCCCCAAACCGCCATAGGGTGTAAAAGACCATACCCATCAGGGCGATCGCCGATAATGCCGAGGGTAACCGTACCGACCACTCATGCACGCCAAGGGTCTGGTAGGCGATCGCTATTAGCCAGTAGATCAGGGGTGGTTTGTCAAACCGGGTTTCTTGATTGAAGTAGGGGGTGACCCAATCTCCGGTTTCGGTCATCTGGCGGGCGGCTTCCGCAAACAGTGGCTCTGTTTCATCGACTAGACCAGTACTACCCAGATTCCAGAGGAAGGCAATTCCACCAATAACCAGAACCCACACCACTGGAACGAATGCGGTCGCGATCGGATGTTTATTCCAATACCGCCAGAAACCCGCAGTCTGCTGTCCCACGAATCCCTTCATTCAGCCTCTCGCTCCTCAAAACACCACAATATCGCTTACAGATCCATTCACAGACCTTACTTTAGCGATAAAAGTGGCATCCCTGGGCGGAGGCACCAGGCGTTATTGTGAATTTGATACCATAAACACACCCCTTCGCTTTCAGGAAGCGACTTCTAAGGGCGATCGCGGTTACAGCGAGTGTATGGGTGGATGAGTGGCTTATGCCAGGGGAAACGGCTGTATGTCAATTGCTATCACTGAAGCAATTACCACGCTTGCCGAGGCGGAGCGGCGATTTAACCTGTCGCGAACGGAGGATGAATCGTTTTTTTCAGAATGGCAAGTTAATTTGCCTGACCTTTCAATGGCTGAACAAACCTCCCTGGACGAGTTACGACGACGATATCTATATCAACGCTCTGAAGGACAGTTGTTAGAAGGAACCGTTACCTTATTGCTGGCATCTCCACTACTCACGATTGCAGGCTTGTATGACCCACCATTTCGGGTACGGGCAGAAGAATCGGTTCAGTTGACATTGAATGATGGGGAAGAGGTTTTGCAAGGGCGAATCGATGTGCTGGTGTTGTTCAATCAGCTTTGGGTGGTGGTATTGGAGTCAAAGAAAACGGCATTATCAGTTTGGGCTGCTTTGCCCCAAACCCTGGCTTATCTCATGGCAAATCCTCAGGCTGAGCGACCCAGCTTTGGGATGGTGACGAATGGCGATGACATTTTCTTTGTCAAACTGATGCAGAAATCGCAGCAGAACTATGCTTTATCACGGGTGTTTGCCCCGTTTACCTCAAGTCGAGAGCTTTATCATGCTTTGCGGATTTTAAAGCGCATTAGTCAGATGATTAGGGAGGATGTAGGATAGGCGATCGCTAGAGATCCCTGATTTCTTGTTCAAACTTAAAGCGGTTTTCGGACGAGTGCCACCCAGGCGATGCCTTTAGATTCATGCGAAACAATGGCTCGGTGTGGCATACACAAATGAAAATGGCTGTTGCTATATTTAATTCCATCAACCGGGGAGGAGCGGTTGTACACCTCGTCACAATTAATCAATCGGATGGTTTCCTGCCTCACACACCTATGGATCTGTTTGAAAAGCATCTTCAGGACATGACTGAAGCGGAAGCGCCGTTAGCCGCACGGATGAGGCCTCGCACCCTGGATGAGTTTGTTGGGCAGGATGCGATCGTGGGTCCAGGTAGGCTTCTGCGGCGGGCGATTCAGGCAGATCAGTTATCGTCGCTAATTTTTTATGGACCTCCAGGGACAGGAAAAACAACCCTGGCACGAGTTATTGCCAATACAACCAAAGCTCATTTCATCTCGATTAACGCGGTTCTGGCAGGTGTCAAAGAGATCCGGGAGGCGATCGCCACTGCCCAGGAAAAGCGCGGCATGTATCATCAGCGCACGATTCTGTTCGTCGATGAAGTCCATCGCTTCAACAAGTCCCAGCAGGATGCCCTATTGCCCTGGGTTGAAACCGGAACCGTGATTTTAATTGGGGCAACGACTGAAAACCCCTATTTTGAAGTCAATAAGGCATTGGTTTCGCGATCGCGCCTGTTTCAACTGAAACCCCTGGACGAAGAGGACTTGCGAAAAGTGGTGCAGCAGGCGTTAACCAATCCGGAGCGGGGGTATGGTCATCGCCATGTACAAGTCGATCAAAATGCCCTGGATCATCTGGTGAATGTTGCCAATGGAGATGCCCGGGCGCTTTTAAATGCGCTAGAACTGGCGGTTGAAACGACCTCTCCTGATGCCAATGGAGCCATTCGGATTGACCTGGCAGTTGCAGAAGAATCCATTCAGCAACGGGCGGTTCTCTACGACAAAGAAGGGGATGCTCATTTTGATACCATTAGTGCCTTCATCAAAAGTGTGCGCGGGTCGGATCCGGATGCTGCCCTATACTGGTTGGCACGCATGGTTTATGCGGGAGAAGATCCCCGCTTCATCCTGCGTCGTCTTCTGATTCTGGCAGGCGAGGATGTGGGCATGGCAGATCCCAATGCGATCGCCATTGTCAACGCCTGCGCTCAAGCCTTTGATCGGGTGGGGATGCCAGAAGGACGCTATCCCCTGGCTCACGCAACTCTCTACTTAGCAACCGCCCCCAAATCCAACAGTGTTATGGGTTTTTTCGATGCTCTGTCTACCGTCGAGCAGGAACGGGAAGCAGAGGTGCCGAATCCATTAAAAGATGCTAACCGGGACAAAAAAGGATTTGGGCATGGAGGTGGTTATCTCTATCCCCATGCCTATCGAGACCACTGGGTTGCTCAGCAGTATCTGCCTTCCAGTCTGCAAGGACAGGTGTTTTATCAACCCTCTGACCAGGGTTACGAAGCGGAAATTCGCCATCAGGTGACTCGCAGGCGGGAAGCCCAACTGGCAGCTCTGGTAGAAGGAATAGGAATTGCAACGCCTGAAATGTTGACATTTAATGCCACCGATTCGGTGCAGGAGCGCTGGCTGCAACGAACTATTGGACAGGCAGGGGAACGATTGGGAGCCGTGCGCGATCGCCTGTTTGCCCTAGCCCACCCCCAACGCCATCATGTCATTCTTGACCTGAACGCGGGCAGTGGGCTACTCACCTGGGAAGCGGTGCGACAGGTTCCTGAAGGAGGCGTTTATGCCTGTGTTTATAGTGAAACGGACGCGATCGCATTGGCTGAACAAGCCATCGCACTACCAGAATTGTCTCGTCCTCTGGTACTGCAATCGGATCTAGCCCATTTAACGGAGGTATTAACTGCACAATTGCCAACGATTCAGTTTGACTGCATTATTGGGCGTAATACATTAATGAAAGCATCGGATAAGCCCAAAATCATCCAATCTTTTTTGACATGGTTGCGACCCAATGGAACGATCACTTTGGCAGAGGCAATTCCCCATGAGGCGCAACGACTTTATCATTTACTTGAACCGACTGCCTTCAGTTCAAAGCTATACAAAAAACTGATTCGAGCAGAAGAATCCATCTACTCTCAACCTTCCGATCCGATGGTGAACTGGGATGCGGCAGATTTACAGAAAATGTTTGAAGCCACTGGCTTTACCACAACGATCACCATTGAACGTACTGCAACGGAAATACTAATCACAAAAGCTTTAATTAATCGCTGGTTTGAACCAGGTAGCCACACCCAACCGACCTATGCCTTTCATTTAGCACAAACACTTTCTGAAACTGAAATCACCCAAATTCACACTGCTTTTCAGCGATTACAAAATCAAACTGTGAACTGGGAAAGTGCGATCGCCTTTATCTATGCTATTCAGAACTACAGCGGTTTTCAGACGACTGCCACACAGGCGATGCCTTTAGATTAATGCGAAACAATAGATCGGTGTGGCATACACAAATGAAAATGGCTGTAAACGTTTTAGTCCTCCGAAATTCCAAAAATTTCGGAGGACTGGTCTGAGTTAGAAGGTTCTATAGCGGTACTCGTAATGACCGGGAACCCAGTAACGACGACCATAACGGTCAAATTTCCAGCAACCAGGAATCCACACTCTGTGACGATGAGAATGTCCATACCGATGGCGATTCCCATAGCGGTAGGAATTGTGGGAATTGGTATTCACCGTTTTCTCAAAATGGTTCTGGCTGGTGACAATGCTCCCTGCCGATGCTGGCTTTGCAGACAAAGATGCAGCAGCCATAGGAATGATCAGCAAAGAGGCAGCGACGATTTGTTTGATCTTCATGATAGGAACTCCTTAGGGCAATTGGAATAATCAGGTATTGATTTCGTTCTGAATAGAGCATCATGTCTAATCAGAAGCATTCCTGATATTCCGGTGTACCCGGAAGGGTGATTTTTTTGAAGCTTGAAGTTGTTGTTCAGAAGTTTTTTGTAAATGCATGAATACTTTCGGCGTGTTTACAAGTGGTTGTCTACAAAGCCTCAGTTTGTAGCCCAAGTATTCAGAGAGCGAAACATACTCTACGGGAAGCAAGCGACGGGTGACGGTTTTGTCAATTTCCAGGAGATTATTTGCCGAATGTTCACCCATCCCTTGCGCCCACCCCTTATGATGGAAATTCACTCGCCAATAAAGGCTAGTGATTCCATAAAAATCGCCCCTCCAAGTTGGAGGGGTTTCCTATCTTCTCTTGGTAATCTCTCCAGGTACCGGACAGACTCACAAACAAAAAATCCCCTTGCGACCAGCAAGGGGTTGTCTAGAGGGGGTGCCTACTAATGTTCCGTCAGGAAATTTTTGACGGGTCGTAGACCCTCAAAATTTAGCCATCCTTAACTTCTTGGGTGTTCGCTGCCTGTCAAATTTAATTTGACAGACCACAGGAGAGAAGGGGAGTTGTTCTTGTTAGCGATCGTACTGAGTGCCTCTGTAGCACAGTTGAACGTTCATAGCAGGTTGAGTGTGGATGCTGTTAACTGTGTAGCGGTTGCCGCGATACATTCCTTCGCGCTGGGTTGGGGTTGCTTCAACGGTAGTTTCAGAGCGTTGGTAGCGGTTGCCAAGGAAGGTCAGAATCATGGGAAAAACTCCTTTGAGGGGTGGGGGTTGCCGATGTGCTCTTGATTGAGCTGATGGGTTTAATCATGCCGGAATTTCCCATCTCATCTGGTGATCCCTCCCACAAGAGAATAGTGATATTTCTTTGGTCAAAGCATGACTCAAGGACCACTCATCCAGGTCAGCCGTCACATGCACATAGGATCTGAGTCACAAGATTCTCGTCAAGGGCGATCGCCCTGTATATTCCTGTACGTAAAAGTAATGTAAAAGCTTCGTAAATCTACTAGACCATACCGACTCAATATGCAAGCATTAATGCTAGACAATAATTCTTTGAATACGATTTATTATGGCAAGAATCAAGCACAACCCCCCGATCAAGCTTGTGGTTGGATTAACTGGAGCCATCCTAACCACTTTAGTCGTAGCAGCCCCTTCGCTTAGTGCAACGCTTTCATTCACAACCAATCGTACAGACATCCTGAGCGACGACCAATTGGACTGGGCAAGCCTGGGTCCGATTGTACCGCCCCAACCCTTCAAACTTCTGCCTTTTGGATTTGCAGCGACCTCCGAGGGCGGGCTACCAGTCAACGTCACCATTCCTCCAACAGGCAATCCTGCAATTACTCCACCGCTTCTGTTTCAAACAACGGCTACGGGTATTGCAACAAATTTTGCCCCTGGTGATTTCATCCTTTTTACCGGGTTGCTTCCAACTCAGTTTCCTGCACCTGGAAATCCAGGACCGCTGTCACTCAGTTTTGAAACTCCCGTTGGCGGAGCCGGTGCCCAAATTGCTGTAGATGATACCTTTCAGTTCACCGCTTTTATTTCTGCGTTTGATCGTGACAACAATCTACTGGGTACCTTCTCTGCACCAGGTACGTCCTCCCTGGCTTTGGATAACTCTGCGTTATTTCTAGGGGTTTTTAGTGATACAGAAAACATTTCACGACTCGAATTTAGCTCCTCAATCCCCGATCGCGCCATTGGGATAAACACGCTCAGTGTTCAAACCGCTGCTGTACCTGAACCTGGCACTATCGTTGCACTGAGCTTGGCTGGGCTTGGTTTGGGGATGGCTAAGAGACGGAGGGCGTAAGCGAAAAGCCATGGATCACGATCGCCCGCTGCCATTTTCGAGGGTAAGGCGATCGGGTTTATTGCATAAATAGCAAGATCCCCAATTTTTCGGAAAAGTTGGGATCTAAAATCATGTTTAAACCTCATCCAGGTTGAGAACGGAGATTTTTCCCAGGAAAAACTACAAGAAAACCTACGGATCTCTCAGTTGGTGAGGTTTATCGGATGGAGATTTACCTATAGCGTTTTTGAATCCAGTGAGGTACATGGATAGCTGTAGAACCCTTGAGTCAAAAAGATAAGATGTACCTCACCCAGAAAGGAAACGCTATATCTACAGTCCTGGAATTTCAGAAACCTCACCTGGAATTTCCTCCACCGAAAACCCGGTCATGGATTGCCACTCTTCCAGCGTAAATTCATAGCCATAGGTCTTTGCCATCTCAATAAATTGCTCGACACTGACGGCGGTACTCAGATGTTCCCGCAGAGGCGGGTTAGCCTGGGCAACACGGAACAGTTGGGCGACAGCTTCCTTTGCCATGTCGATGGTGCTCCTCGCTGGGATTGGTGTTCACAGGCAGAATAGCAACTTTTTTTAGGCAACCAGTACTAACTTCCGTCAGGTTTTCCTTAGCGGGCGATCGCCCTATTCTGCTAATAGCATCACCGCAATGGTCTGAACCACTCATGCAACCGTTCAAACGGTTAGCCACCAATCTAAAAATGGCTGATGAGTAATCTATAAAACCGCCAAATATTTTATGTGAAAGGGTTATGCAAAAGGTTGTTGCCGTACTCCTGCGATCGTTTCTCCGGCGGTATCCCATTCCGACCCGGATTAACTTGTATAGCTACCTGGGGCGGTATGCATGGCTCAAAGATGTTTTAGAGGAATTGCGCCCGGAACTGTTTCCTCCCCAGCGCGACCTCTCAGAAGCGGCTACGGTTGAAGCCCTTCCCCTGAAGCCAGATATCACAATTTTAGGAATTCTGGAGCGTTCTGAGATTCGGGGGCGGTTGGGATACTACAAAGCTGAAACCTATCTGGGACAGCGGGGAAACGGGCATTTGTTTGGAGCAGTTGAGACGACTTCTAAACGTCCCGTCACCATCAAAGAATTCCTATTGCCCGTATCAAATTTCACCAAGGCAGAAGCGCTTCAGCAACAGAATCAGTTTAAGCGATTGGCTGGGATACAACTGGCAGATGGGCGGTTCCAGGACTTTCGAGTGATTCAGCCGTTTGAGGCGATCGCCGATAGCGAGTCTCATGAGCGCTGTTTTCTGGTCACTGAGGCACACGATCAATCCCCAACCTTGCGGCATTATCTCCACCGTCACAAGGTGCTACCGCTGGAGCAGGTGCGGGAAATTTTGAGCCAGATTTTACAAAGCCTGGATTTTCTGCACAAGCAAAAGTTTAGTTTTCCATCGGATGCCATTCAGAATGGACTGATTCACGGCAACTTAAACCTGGACAGTGTGCTTTGGACAGAGCAACAAGCCCGCCCTTTTGTCTACCTCTCTGATTTGCTGCTCTGGGAGCAGTGTTTTGATCCAGCGGACAAGCAAAAGCGATCCACTCAGGCAACCACAGACAGTATTCAGCAGGACCTTCGGGCGGTTGGCGATCTGGGAGCCACTCTGCTACAAGGGCTGGAACCGGATGACCGGCTTGCCATCGACCCAACGTTTAAGTACTTCCTGGACGCATTGCGCACCGCTAAGTTTGACAGCGCCGAAACTGCCCGGCGGGAACTGCTGCGCCAAGTGCCGCGATCGCCCATGGCCATTTCTGCCCTGGAGGACGGCACCACTCCAATTTCCCCCTCTAAGCGATTCTCTCCCTTGCTGCTTCTGGGGTTGTTGGGGCTATTGGTTGGCGCATGGATGCTGTTTCCCCGCTTACGTCCAACCGCAGCCCGGGTTTCTTCTACCCCCCAGGTTTCGGTTTCCACCTGCTGCCTGAGCGAAATTAGCGGAATTCCCGCTGGGGAGTTTACCTACACATCCGTTCAGGGGGGAACCTGGTGGACGGTGCTGCAACAGCCAAACCTGCTACAGCCGGGGCAGAGTTTGATGCAGGCACTGGCGATCGCCCAACCCAAGCTTCGCTTACAGTATGCGCCCACCCGCTCCCTGGATCAGGTGTTGCAACAGGTGCGACTGGGGGAGGTGGACTTTGCTGTGCTGCCGTTGCTTGATGAATTGCCTGGAGATTTAATGGCACAGGAAATTGCCTACGATGGTCTGGCAGCCGTAGTTTCGTTTAGCTACTCTGAGCGCCAACAGGGACTTCCGACCGCGTTAAAGGGGCAACTCACACTGGAGCAGGTGCAGAAACTCTATGTCGATCAGATTGACCAATGGAAATCCCTGGGAGGTCCCCCGTTGAAGGCGCAGCGCTATGCTTCCAAAAACCCGGAGGCGATCGCCATCTTTGAGCAACGGGTATTGAATTCTAGAAGTCTTCAAGGATTGCCTTATATTCAGTCATTCCCTGCCATTGAACTTTTGCGTCAGATTATCCGGGATTTTGAAGACCGCAACATTGGTAGTCTTGGGTTTACTCCCTTGAGTGAAATGTCAGGGCAATGTTCGGTTTATCCGCTGGCGCTTAGCCAGGACGGAAAACCAGCAGTACAAGCCCTTGTTTTGAGCAATGGACAGGATATCAGTCCAGAAACCGATTTGTGCGCCCGTAAGGGCGCTTACGCTCCAGATCCTGAGCGCTTTCAGACGAATGCCTATCCACTCAGCTACCCAGTTTTAGTGGTCTACCCGCGAGATAACCGGCGATCTGCGATCGGTAAAAAATTTGTTGAACTGATGCGAACGATCGAGGGACAGCGATTGCTGCAATCGGCGGGATTGGTGCCTTTAAGGCAGGTGAGGGGGGAAAGGGGGAAGGAGTGAAGGGGGATCGCTACCACTGAATACTTGTTGTCTACTGGTCTTTAGCTTTCATGCGGCTGGTCAGCGCCATCGGAGGAAGAGGTTGAGGTCAATGGATGAGATTAAGCAATCGCTGCCTGATTCTGAGGCGCAGGGTTTAGGGGACAGACGGGGGGAAAGCGATAATAATCACTTCAGCCAATCGAATTCTCTTCAAATTCCTTTATCCGATCGCCTGAAAGCCGTTGGGATCATTGTCCTCGCAGGTGGTCTGGGGGTTGGAACGGTTTTACTAGGGCTTGCTCTCTGGCATCGGGAAAGAGAGGAAACCCTGCTACCAATCCCTGCAACCACTGAAAGTAGAGGTTTTCAGCAGAAACCGATGCGCGATCGCGTCTCGATCATTACCCCGGATACTTCGGCGATCGCTCCCCCGCAGGCAAGGATATCTCCAGCACCAAAATCCGCTCAGGTACAGGGGCATCAGGCACTTCAACCATCTAGCATTCGCACGAATCAGGATTTTCGCAACGCCAGTTCCCCTGCATCCGTGGTAGCAACGCCCCTATCAGCCCCTGCTCCTACCCAATCCCAGAAGCCCCCAGTCACCCAGGATTCCTCACCACCAGCAGTTCCAAGTGCTGCCTCCAGTATCAATCCTGTGGCAGTGATCGCATCTCTGTTACAGGCTCCCCAGCCTGAACTGGATGTACCCATTGCGATCGCTCCCCGCCCAGTCCCCCCTATGCCAGTCGCAACGGAGAAACCAGCTCAATCTATCTTTGTCCCACCCCCGATTAGCCAAACGCCGGGTAAACCCCCGACTCAAACTACAAGAGTAGAGAAGCCATCTGCTCAGACAATGCCCCCGTCAACGGGCATCTCCACAGACCTTCCACCGGCATCTGGAGTTACCTCCTCTCCAGTTACCCCAACCGATCCAACTACTAGACCTGTTCAACCAGCCTTACCCCCCGACCGGATTCCCACACTGCCAACGGCTCCAGCGGCAACTCAACCTGCACAACCCCCTACACCGCCCGGACAAGTTGATGGGGCAGCGCCAACTGGAGTGGCAGTGAAGCCGCCTGCTCTTCAGGAAGGAGTTTATGTGGATCGTCTGAATATCACGGGCAACACCCGATTTTCCCAGGCTGAACTGGCGGCTGTGGTGCAAAAGGCGATCGCCCCCGACCCGGAAAATTTGTCTGCGACAGGTGATCCAACCGTGATTAATCGCAGGCTTTCTCCGGCAGAACTGGTCAAGGCAAGTGAAGCAATTACCAAACTGTATACCGAGCGCGGTTACATCAACTCCGGTGCCTACGTGCCTGCGGAGGTGCTGGAGGGGGCAAAACCCGAAATCCGAGTGGTGGAAGGGTCCCTGGAATCGATCAAAGTCCAGGTGCAGCCGCCCGGGTTTCTCTGGTTTGCCCGTCCCCTATCGCCTAACTATGTCGAGAAGCGGATTGCCCGTGCCGTTCAGGCTCCGTTGCAAATTGATCAATTGGTGGATGTGGTCAAACTGCTGGAGCAGGATCCGTTGATTGAAAGCATTTCCACGGAACTTTCACCGGGAGCGACCACGGGCAGAAGTGTTTTGAATGTCAAGGTCAGACAGGCAAATCCGCTCAAACTGACCTTTGGCATTGATAACGCCCGCAATCCGACGGTGGGGCGACTACGGCAGTTTATCACCCTGACCCATGCCAATCTTTTGGGACTGGGCGATCGCCTGCTATTTGGTTTTAACCGAAGCGAAGGCAGCCGGGGACTCGATCTGAGCTATGCCATTCCCATCAATGCCCGTAACGGTACCGTCAGTTTTAGTTACAGCAGTAACCGGGGTGAGGTGATTGAGGAACCATTCCGGGAGTTAGATATTAAGGGGCGATCGCAAAACTACGAAATTGCTATCCGCCAACCCATCAAGCAAACTTCAACGGAAGTGATTGCCTTAAGTCTGCGGGGAACCCATTACCGGAATGAAGGGGTGTTTCTAGAATCCTTTAACGGGGGTGTACCACTCCCACTTCCGGCGCGAGGCAGCGACCCAGATGGCAAAACTCGCATTACCGCCCTCCGGTTTGGGCAGGAGTGGCTTAAACGGGGCGATCGGGATGTCATCTCCCTGCAATCCGAGTTCAGTGTCGGTATCAACGCCCTCGATGCAACCCAGTTAGCCATTCCACCGGACGGACGCTTCTTTATGTGGCAGGGACGGGGCTTTTGGGTGCATTCCTTTGCCCCCGATACCCTTCTTGCCGTTAAAGCCCAGTTGCAACTGGCAAACCGTCCCCTGGTACCCGTCGAACAAATCAGTTTCGGAGGTATCGATACCGTGCGAGGCTACCGTACCAGTACGCTGCTAACCGACAACGGTATGTTTGCCTCCGCCGAAATGTACCTGCCCGTTTTACGCCTCCCTAAGTGGCGCAGTGTCGTGCAGGTGGTGCCATTTTTTGATATTGGGCGGGGCTGGAACCGGGGAGATGAGCAACCCAACCCCAGTCTGTTAATGAGTACCGGGTTAGGTCTACAGTGGAAAATTGGCGATAACTTCCGGGCACGGCTCGACTGGGGCATTCCCCTGATCAACAGCCGCACTGAAAATGGTCAATCCCTGAGAGAAAGCCTGTTTTTCTCAATCATTTTTTCACCCTGATGGAAAAGCTAGAAGGTGCTTTACTCATCTGAAAATCGCTCTGAGTTGCAGTAGCATGGGACGGCAAATACCAAATCTGTGACTGCATGGAGATTCTGCGGTATCTCATCATCGGGTTGACTTACCTGGGGCTGGGATTGGGTTACATGCCGGGACTGCGGATGAACCGGGCAACGATCGCCCTGTGTGGAGCTGCCGCCCTGATGGCATTGGGTGTACTGGATCTCAAATCAGCCTGGGCTGCGCTGGACTACAAAACCCTGATTTTCCTGTTCAGCATGATGGTGGTTAGTGCCAACCTGGCAGCATCGGGTTTCTTTCATATCGCACTGGACTATCTGGTGCATTGGGCACGCAGTCCATTCGGGTTGGTTGTGGTGCTGACCTTTGGCAGTGGCATCCTTTCGACGATGTTTTTGAATGACACTATCGTCCTCATCTTTACCCCCCTCATCATCAGCCTTACTGAGGCTTTAAGCCTGAATCCTATTCCCTATCTACTGGCACTGGCAGGGGCAACCAACCTCGGTTCGGTGGCAACCCTCAGTGGCAATCCCCAAAATATTTTGGTGGGTTCCTTTTCTGGCATCAGTTACCTCGACTTTGCGAAAGCGCTGGCTCCCCTGGCGATCGCCTGCCTGCTGGTGCAAATTGGAATGCTGTGGGTTCTGTATCCAGAAGTCCGGGAAACCAAAGCCTGTCTGGTGCTTTCCCCCCAGCGATACCGCCTGTTTAAGCCATTACTCAATAAAAGTCTGGTGATTACCGCTGGCATGATGACTGCCTTTGTGATCGGGTTTCCTCCCGCAGAGGCATCATTGATTGCTGCCGGGTTGTTGTTTATCACTCGCCGGGTTAAGCCTGAACGCTTTCTAAACAAAGTGGAATGGGATTTGCTGGTCATGTTTTCTGGGCTATTTGTTCTCACCGCAGGGGTGCAGAAAATGGGGTCTCTCAATGGAGTTTCCCAACTCATCGAAACTCCACTCCAGATCCTGGGGGGCACCGCTTTACTATCCAATCTGGTATCAAATGTTCCGGCGGTGTTGTTGCTGCATCATCTGATTCCCCAATCCGATGAACGCGCCTGGTTATTGTTGGCTGCCACTTCTACCCTGGCAGGCAACCTGACCTTACTGGGATCTGTAGCCAATCTAATCGTGGCAGAAGCCGCTGCAAAGCAGGGACATCACCTCAACTTTTGGGAACATCTGCGATTCGGGTTGCCGTTAACGGTTGTGGCGCTAACGTTGACCTACTTCTGGCTGTATGGTAGGTGAGGAAAGAGAGGGGAGCGGAGAGAGGAGTAAGGTTCGTCTTTGGCGTTCCCGTAGGGTGGGGTGAAGGAGGCTATCACAGTAACATCACCATTTTTGTAATCCGAGAGCATTGACTGAAGATCCTAAACAATGACTGAAGATCCCAAAATCGATCGCCAGCGAGAGCATCAGGCAAATGAGCGCACCTTTCTTGCCTGGTTGCGGACTTCGATCTCGCTGATTGGGTTTGGGTTTGCGATCGCCCGCTTTGGCATTTTCTTGCAACAGCTTCAACTAACTCTGACACAGCAGGAAGACTCGACGCGACCTTTCTTCAACTCTGAAACGTTAGGGGTGAGTCTGGTCATCTTTGGTATTGTGGTGATTGCGGTTGCCGCATGGCGTTACGATCAGGTGTTTTGGCAAATTGAAAGAGGAGACTATCGCGCCAATCGATGGGTCATCTGGTTGATGGCTGCGATCGTTATAATTTTGGGACTTCTCAGTATTCCCTTACTCCTCTGGCGAAACAAAGCACCTTTCCCTTCCTCCTCTAAGCAATATTCCAATGGGATTTTATTCAAAAAACATTCTTCCCTACCTGATGGATTGGTCCATGTCCGGTTCCGACATGGCAAAGTATCGCCAGCAGATTCTTTCAGGCGTGTCAGGCGAAGTGTTAGAAATTGGCTTCGGCACCGGGTTAAACCTGGCATACTATCCCGATCGCGTCCAAAAAATCACTACCATTGATGTCAACCCCGGTATGAATGCCCTGGCACAAAAGCGAATTCAGGCAGCGGCGATCGCGGTCAACAATCAGGTACTCAATGGAGAATGTCTGCCAATGCCAGATAACTCCTTTGATAGTGTAGTTAGTACCTGGACTCTCTGTAGCATCGCCAACATAGAGCAAGCTTTAGGAGAAATACACCGAATCCTAAAGCCGGGTGGAAAATTCTTCTTTGTAGAACATGGACTGAGCGACGACCCTAAATTACAAATCTGGCAAAATCGCCTCACCCCAGTCCAGAAAGTCTTTGCCGATGGTTGCCACCTCAACCGCAATATCCGTCAATTAGTCCAAAACCAGTTTGATACCGTGGAAGTAGACCAGTTTTATGCAGACAATCTCCCTAAAGTGGTTGGATATTTCTACAAAGGCGTTGCTACCAAGTAGGGAAATAGAAAGGGGGAGTGCGATCGCCCGCCTCATAGGTTGAGGTGACGGCAGGAAACCCAACATCATCAACTACGCAAAAAGGACGATTCAACACTTGTTTAAATTTGTATGTCGCTGTAGTTTGGAAGGTTTTCCGTAATTCGTTTGTAGTATTTGTAGTATAGTTGTGGTAGCTACATCTTTAAAATGTAGTAGTGACTAGTAGGAGTCAGAAAATATAGCAGGTGCGAATCCAGGCAACTGCCTTTTCAGCCCTACCGTCTACCACCTTTTCTATCTATCTGAGGAGGCGAGCCATGCCTTTTGAAATGTTGAACTTGAAAACCTCTAACCCGGTTCTTTCCTGGGCAAACCATGACCTGGGTTCAGAAGAAACCAAGATGGCTAAAAACGTCGCCTCCCTGCCGTTTGTGTTTAAGCATGTGGCACTGATGCCCGACGTTCACCTGGGCAAGGGCGCACTGGTTGGTTCTGTAATTGCCACCAGAGATGCCATCATTCCCGCTGCGGTGGGGGTGGATATTGGCTGCGGTATGTGTGCCATTAAGACTCCCTTTACCGCTGAACAACTCGATGGCAAGCTGAAAAAAATCCGTCAGGAGATTGAGGCAGCCATTCCCGTTGGTTTTAACGAGAACAAGGAAGCAGGGAAGGACGCCCTCAACTGGCAGGGCTGGCGTGATTTCAAGCACCTGCATCGGGGTGTGCAGAAGTTAGAAAGCAAAGCCATGAAGCAAATGGGTTCCCTCGGTGGCGGCAACCACTTCATCGAAGTGTGCCTGGATGCTAATGACCAGGTGTGGCTGATGCTGCACTCCGGTTCACGCAATATTGGCAACATGCTGGCGCAGAACCACATCAACACTGGGAAAGAACTGTCACGGTTGACGGACATCAAATTGCCCGATCCAGACCTGGCATATTTCGTGGCGGGTACACCTGAGTTTGCCGCTTACTGGCATGACCTCCAGTGGGCGCAGAACTATGCCCGCATGAACCGTGAAGTCATGATGGCTCGTTTCCAGCGGATTGTGGAACAACACCTGGCAGGTGGCAAACCTACCAAGCCCTTGCTGTCGGTCAACTGCCACCATAACTACGCTGAGAAGGAAGTTCACTACGGTGAAGACGTTTATGTCACCCGCAAGGGAGCGGTTCGTGCCCGCGAAACTGACTACGGCATCATCCCTGGCTCAATGGGGGCAAAGTCCTTCATTGTCAAAGGCAAGGGGAACCACGAGAGCTACTGCTCTTGCTCCCACGGTGCCGGACGCACTATGTCTCGCAACAAGGCAAAGAACGCTTACACCCTGGATGACCTGATCCAGCAAACCCAGGGGGTTGAATGCCGAAAGGATGCGGGGGTGCTGGATGAAATTCCGGCTGCCTACAAGCCGATTGAGCAGGTGATGGCGAATCAGTCTGATCTGGTTGAAGTGGTTGCCACTCTGAAGCAGGTAGTTTGTGTGAAAGGGTAATACCAATTTGAATTGAAACTACGCCAGATCCTGGTACGGGCTTGGCACTGCCAAGCCCCTCCTGAACTTTGATGTGCCCACAAGTCCGTTTAAATCGGTGTAATTAAACACGCCATTGAGGGATACAACTGTCGTAGTCATACCAATTTAAATTGAGTAGAAGGCAAATGATTTAGACTGAGAAGTAGTGTTTCAGACTCAGCCAATGGTGGGTGTTACGTCAATCGAAGTGAAGGAAAGTTTGGATGATTTAGCTTTGCAGTTACGTAAAGCGGACACAGAGAGTTCAAAGGAACGATTTCAAGTGCTGTACTGGCTAAAGCATGAAAACGCTCCCAGCATCTGTTTGATTGCGAAAGCGAACGGGAAACATCGAAACACGGTGCAAACGTGGTTATCGATGTAGCGGGATGGTGGCATCGAAGCGATGTTAGAATTTAGGAAATCACATGTGGTTGTGCGAGTGATT
>NZ_JBXBCF010000116.1:0-19832 GCF_056784235.1 Kovacikia sp. CALU 1929 | reverse complement strand
AAAAACTTGACCTACAACTTGCTGCGCTTAGTGTTCTGGCAAACGCGCCCACTTGAGGGATAGATCTGCCCAAAAATCGGGTATTGAGTCAGGTTAGACGCTCTATGCGCCGCAGATTTTGCTGGCCGAAGCCCAGCAATTGACCATGAGACTGTTATGAGACTGAAAATTGCTAGAAAACCAATTAATCGAGGTGCCCTCTAGCAACTGCTTAATCTGGCGCAATTGTTAATTAGCATTCCATCTCATGGAGTAAGTTCCATGCCTTGCAAACGTGAGCTGCGCGTTAAGACCAAACTAGAGGAGCTTCCTCGTATCTTATCCTGGTTTAATAGCCTGAATGAATTCTCGATTCCTAGAGCGACCTGGATTCAGTGCCAAACAGCTCTGGCAGAAGGCTTTACGAATGCGGTGCGCCATGCTCACAAAAACCAATGCGTTGAAACTCCGATTGATATTGAAGTCATTGCGTCAGACGCATCACTGCAAATCAGAGTTTGGGATCACGGGTCTGAGTTCAATCTGCAACAGAAGTTAAAAAGTTTACCCCAGATAGCAGATATGAATGCGGTGGGTGGATGGGGAATTCAGTTAATCGCTCACCTCACAGATAATTTTAGCCATACAAGAACAGCGAGCGATCGCAATTGCTTGTTGTTAGTCAAACACTTTCTTCCCGCCCCACCATTATCGTGATTTAGGCAGTGAAACGAAAGCCTGTACATAAACTTACATATCCATTTCAAGCAAATCTAATTTGCAATAAAGAGCAATCATCTGAGAACCCACTTCCATTACTGCTTTGCTCAATTGATTGAATCATCTGCTTGAGGGGTCTAGAGTTAGTATATTCCGTCAGCATGGTGATGAAATTGTTTAATGTCCAGATGCTTCCATCTGCTTGCTTAATTTCATAAATACCATCACTAAAAACGTAAAGTGTACTCTCTTCACTAATCTGACAACGACCGATGGTATATTTACTATCTGGGAACATTCCAATCGGTGTACCACGGGTTTTGAGTTGCTGAACTTGGGTTTCTGTTCCATTGTGTGAAAGTAGCACAGCCGGGGGATGCCCAGCACTGGAATAGAAAAGCTGACGCTTTTGACAATTGTATACGCCATACCAGATCGTGAAATATTGTTGATTCAGGTTGCTCATCTGAAATGTTTCATTCAATGCTTGGAGAACCCGGTTCGGTTGATAAAAATTGGTATCAGGTAAAGATTGAGTTCTGAGTAAACTCTGTACCGTTACCGATGGTAGGGCAGACTTAAGCCCATGCCCTGAAACATCTAACAGGTAAATGACTAAATAATCAGGGTCTAACCAGAAATAATCGAAACAATCCCCACCTAACTGAATGGATGGTAGAAATTGGTAGTCAATGCTGACAGCACCTGTCATCGGATTGGGTAGGAGAGAGGAAACATAGTCACCTGCTCCTTTTAGTTCGGCTTCCAACCGTTGTTTTTGAATCTGTAATTCGTGGGTAAGCTGCTGTAGCTTCTGCGTCGATTCACGCAGTGCTTGAGCAGTCTGATAGAGCCGAAGTCCTGCCTGTACTCGGGCTCTGAGTTCCGTTACTTCAATTGGTTTCGATAGAAAATCATCTGCTCCTGTATCTAAACCTTTGACCCGATCAACCAGAGTTGTCCGGCCAGTTAGCAGAATAAAAAATGCAGAAGCAAGCTGGGAATCCGCCTTGATCCGTTGACAGACTTCCAGCCCGTCCATTCCCCGCATTTCCCAGTCACAGATAATTAGAGCTGGAGCATTCTGCTGCGCCCGAGCAATTCCTTCTTCACCGCTCTGGGCAATCTCGACTTCATAGCCTTGTCCTTGCAGCATCTTATTGAGCACTAACTGAACGAATCGATCATCATCAATGATCAGAATTCGCAAGTTTGAGTCCGACTTTAATCCTCTGTGCTGTGGGTCTTGAGTCATCATTTCTTGGCAGTTAACGAGATCTGGGATGGCTAGGCGCTTAGGTAGGGAGGATGGATTGCTGCGAAGCAATGCGATCTCCCCCTGCTTGTTTTGCCCGATAAAGCATCTGGTCTGCACTTCCAACCAGCATTGTTGGAGTTAATTCATGGCAAGGAATGATGCTGGCTACGCCAAAACTCAAAGTCACCTGGGAACTGACTACAGATTTGACATGAGGAATAGCGGCTTCTTTGATGGCTGTCCGCATGGACTCAGTCACATGCACTGCCCCCTTTAGCCTAGTATTTGGTAAGACAACCGCAAATTCTTCTCCCCCATATCTAGCGACAAGATCGGCCGGACGACGAACCATACGGTTAATTACCTTGGCAACGTGCTTCAAGCAATCGTCACCTGCCTGATGCCCGTAGGTGTCGTTGTATAGCTTAAAGCAATCAATATCGCAGAAAATGAGTGATAAAGGTTGCTGTTCTCTTGCCATCCGCTTCCATTCCAGATCCAAGTATTCGTCGAAACGACGACGGTTTGCGACTTGGGTTAGCGCGTCAATCATCACTAATCGTTGTAAAACTTCATTGGTTGCTTCCAACTTTTGATTTGCAATTTTTAACTGGTGTTGTAGGTGAGCTTGATAAATTAGCCGACGAACTCGTTGGCGGAGCACTGCCCAATGAATCGGCTTGGTTACATAATCGGTTGCCCCGGTATTAAATGCCTGATCAACTGATTCCTGGTCGTCCAATCCCGTTACCATCAAGATTGGGGTTGGTTCGCCAGCAAATAAAGTTTGTAATTTTGAACAACACTCAAATCCATCCATGAACGGCATAATGGCATCCAGTAAAACCATATCTGGATGCAGCCGAGTGAAAGCCTCTAAGCCCTCTTGTCCATTGTGGGCTTCGGCAACCTGATACCCTTCCCGTTCCAGGTAACGGCGGAGCTGTATTCGAGAAAATGCTTCATCGTCTATCACCAGAATTAAAGGCGAAGCATTTGCAGCAAGTGTCATACTCATTATTCTTTCTCATTCTCGCAATTCAACAAAATTTGCAGGAACAGATGCACCGACTTGAGGTTTTAATTTTCTTAAGGCGGGTTCAACCCGTTGGTATTCAGATTCAATGCTGGCAAAAATGATCGCGCTTTGATCAAAGGCAGACAGTTGAGCAGCGATTTCTAGTTCCTGAAAGAGTTTACTTAACGCGATCGCGCCCAAAAATGCACTACTGGCTTTCAAGCTATGGGCAGCCCGCCGGAGTTCCCCTGAGTCCTGATTGGAGATCGCTGCCCCCACCACTTGAAACGAAGCAGGTGCATCGGCTAGATAGTAGTCAATCAGTTCTGCCAGGGTTTCATCGGCAGCATCTCCCATCCCTTGTCGGAACGATTCTAGTGTGGTCAACTTGAGTGGAGGCGCGTCGATTACTGAAGTGTCAGGTGATGCAGAAGTGGACTCTGTTAGGGTTTCAAAATTCGCCTCTGGTGGGTTAGGGCATGAGTTCAATGATTGACAAGCCCTCAGTGCCTGTTGTAGGTCTTCAATTCGGATGGGCTTTGCAATATAATCGTCCATACCAGCTTGCAGACACAGTTCGCGATCGCCTTGCATGGCATTTGCTGTCATGGCAATTAGCTGCGGGCAGCAATGGGGTTGCCAGTTCTGCCGAATTTGCCGAGCCGCTTCCAATCCATCCATCTCTGGCATCTGCACATCCAACAACACAACATCGTAAACCTGACGTTTTAGGGCTTCCAAAACTTCTAACCCGTTACCTGCAACATCCGCACGGTATCCTAACCGCTCCAGCATCAATAGGGCAATCTTCTGGTTCACACGATGATCTTCCGCCAGTAGAATGCGCAGAAGCGGCGCTTGGTTGGCATCAGAATTAGTCGGTTCAACAACGACTCTGGTTGGATGCGCTTGACTCTTCTGATGCGTCAAAGCTTGGAGCAATGCTACGTGCAGCTGGGTTGGCTTAATTGGTTTGGTCAGAAATGTTGTAAAGTGATCTGATTCAACTTGAGCAAAGGTTTCAGGTTTACCGATAGAACTCAACATTACCAAGGGCAAGTCTTGATACTCAGGCTGACTGTGGATCTCAGTTGCCAGCATTGTGCCATCCATGGTCGGCATTTGCATATCTAGAATCGCCAGATCAAATGGTTCTCCCTGACGAATCAAATGCAGCGCTTCTGTCCCAGAGGCGACTGCTCGAGGTTGCATCTGCCAGAATTGGGTGTGGAGACTAAGAATTTGTCGATTGGTTGCATTGTCGTCCACAATTAAAACTCGTTTTGCAACCAGTGAGGATTGGGGTAACGCAATATCCGACTTGGGTGCGACCTGAACCATGATGGTGAAGTAAAAAGTGGAACCGACTCCTGGCTGGCTCTCTACCCAGATTTTGCCGTCCATCAACTCACTCAATCGTTTACAAATCGCTAGCCCTAACCCCGTACCACCATAATGACGGGTGGTTGATGAATCCACCTGGCTAAACGCTTTGAACAGTCGCTCCAGCTTGTCTTCGGGAATGCCAATTCCCGTATCTCTGATGGCAAACTGAATTTCATGGAGAGGGGAAATATACTTAGAATAGTTTTCGTGAATATCCACTGTTTGCACCGGATTGGCACTGACCGAGACTACAACCTCGCCCGTATCTGTAAATTTGATGGCATTGTTTAGCAAATTAACTAGAATCTGGCGTAATCGGGTGACATCTCCTAGCAGCATGTGAGGGACATTTGGAGTCATCAAGTAAGCCAGTTCTAAATCCTTTTCAGTGGCTTTGGTAGCCAGCAAATCTAATGCTTCTTCAATGCAAGTGGCAAGGCTAAAAGGATGTTGCTCTAACTCCAATTGACCCGACTCAATCTTAGAAAAATCAAGAATGTCATTGATGATCGTCAGCAGCGAATCACCACTTGTGCGGACAATTTCAACAAACTCTCGCTGTTGAGCAGAAAGTTCAGTATCCAGTAGTAATCCTGTCATCCCGATTACTGCATTCATTGGAGTACGGATTTCATGGCTCATGATCGCCAAAAAGTTGCTTTTTGCTTGATTTGCCTTATCCGCCACTCGTTTTGCCTGCTCCAAAGCAAAGTTTTGCATCGTTAGCTTTTCTCGTTGCAATGTCTCTTGCTCGAGTAAATCTGCTTGAGTCAAGGCAATGCCAACCTGATCTGCTAGTTGTGTCATAGCCTGCACTTCATGAGAGCGCCATTGTCTGGAATTGGAGCATTGATGGGCAATCAGGAGTCCCCAGAGTTGAGGTTGATCAACTGCTCCCTGCCCTTGAATGATAGGAACGACAAGATTAGCTTTGACCTGAAATTTAGCCAGCATTTCTCGATGGCAGGTAGTCAAAGGTGCTTGGTTGATGTCTCCAATGGCTAATGTTCTACCCTGGCAGTATTTCTCCCAACCCCCGTCCTGCAAGCAAGTATCCTGAATCCTAAGACCCAAGGTGGAAGCCCAGGTTGAGGTGACCGATTCAACTGCAATAGTGCCATCCCATTCTGCCCCAAAGCGGTAGATGATCACCCGGTCTGCTTGAAGGAATTGCTGGACTTCCGCAACAGCAGTTTTCAGAATCTCCTCTAAATTGAGTGATTGACGAATTTTTAGCGTCATTGCATTAAGTAAGTGTGCCCGCTGATTCTGGCTTTGCAGTTCTGCTTCGGCTTGTTTGCGGCCTGTAATATCGCTGACAGTACCGATAAAACCCATTACTTTCCCTTCACTGTTGACCAATGGAGCTGCCTGCCCAAATATCCAAGCGACCGATGTGTCAGCACGCAAAAAACGATATTCCAGACCAAATTCTTGACCGTCGCGAATGCTTTTTTGCCATTCTGTTAGTACCGTTTTGTGATCATCGGGATGCAAAGCTTGGACCCAACCATCTGCACGAGCCTGTTCAAGCGAAAGTTGGGTTAGCTGAGACCAGCGATCATTAACATAGGTGCAATTTCCCCTGGCATCAGCCAGGTAAATCCCCACTGGTGCAAATCGAGAGAGGGTACGGAACCGATGTTCACTGTCTCGCAGGGAAGCCTCGGCTTGTTTGCGGATAGTGATATCTGTGATTTGGGCCACAAAGTAAAGGGGAAATCCTTCAGGATCACGGGTGAGAGAAATATTGAGCAGTCCCCAAACAATATGTCCTAATTTGTGGAAATAGCGTGTCTCTGTTTTATAGGTACGGCTCTTTCCAGCTAGCATCGCTGTCAGTGCCTTCTGAGTGTTATCGAGACACTCTGGATGAGTAATATTTTGTAACTGCCGAACCAATAATTCTGCTTCTGAGTAACCCAATATATCACAAAGGGATTGATTGACTTGCAACCATCTTCCTGTCTGGGAGATCAATGCCATTCCCGTTGCGGCATGGTCGAAGGCTCCTCGGAAAAGCACTTCGTTTTCTTGCAGAGCTGTTTCTGCCTGTTTGCGTTTGATAAATTGACCAATCTGGCTACCGATCGCTGTTAGCATATTGCTTAACTCTCGATCTGGAAGTTGGGTTTGCTGACTGAGACAACTAATGACGCCTAATACATCACCTTTGTAAAGGATTGGAAATCCAAATGCACTTTTCAAGCCGGCTTTCGTTGCGCTCTCATCATTCAGAAAGCGTTCATCTTGGGTGACATCACTGATCCAAATGGGCTTTTTAGTCTGCCAAACTCGCCCTGCCAATCCCTCACCTGAATGGAACATTAACTGTCGATTCAACCTGATAAATTCTGCAAGGTTTGGAGAATTCTTGTACCAGATGTCGAGAGAGTGCAGTTGTTGAGTTTGCTTATCGAGCTGCCACAATTCACCCACATCCCACTCTGTTCCTTTGCAGAGTACCTGTAAGATCTTGGGAGTAACCAATTCTAAGGTCGCTGCTTTAGTCAATATTTTGGTCACTGCACACTGAGCTTTTAGCCATCGTTCTGCCCGTTTGCGTTCATCAATTACCCGGGCCAAAGTTTGAACATTTCGTCGTAGCTCTAATTGAGTCATCACCTGGCGGGCGATCGCTGCCAGTGCCTGTAACTGCTGAGAAGACAATTTTCTGGGTACAGAATCAATCACGCACAGCGTTCCCAGGGCATACCCTTCGGAATTGATTAGGGGCGCGCCCGCATAGAACCGAATATGAGGAGCATCTGTGACCAACGGATTTTCAGCAAAACGCTCGTCTTTGGATGCGTCTGACACAATCAGAGTTTCAGGCTGCGCGATCGCATAGACACAAAACGCCAGGTTTCGTGCCATCTCCATAGATTCCAGTCCGATTTTGGATTTGAACCACTGGCGGTTTCCATCAACCAAACTAATGAGTGCGATCGGGGTCTTACAGATGGTGGCTGCCAACAACGTCAAATCATCAAAAACTTCCTCTGATTCGGTGTCGAGGATTTGATAGCTGAGGAGAGCGGTTATTCTCTGAATTTCATTGGGAAGAATTGGAACCTGCATACGATCAGTTTAAGTCTGAGAAAGTCAATATCAGCGCTATTTCACACATCAGCGCTATTTCACACCTTGGTACAGATAAATAGGCTTAACAGCAACTGTATGCGAATTCAGTGTTCCCATTTTTTGCGTTATTAACTTACATATCGAAATATAATGTCAAGCTCCAGTAATATAGCAACTAACATTGGACTACATAGGCATGGGGTTTGGTCGAGAAACTTAGGTCAAAAAATTCAGGGTTTTCCTGATGCCAGACTATAAAAATCTGGAATAGCTTAGAGAAGGAAACAAGAGTAAGGTCGCTGACAAAGAGTATCTTTGTCTTTGATAGCCAGGGCAATTCTAACTATGGCAACCGTTGGAATGGTTCTGGCTTTCTTCCAATCACAAATTTGTTTTCGTCTTTTCAGGTGTAGTCTTCCATCGGTCAAGAGTATGGACACGCTAACTCATTCAACATCCTCTTCCACACAGCATTGCTTGATGGAAGCTGTGATTGAATCTTCTCTAATTAAAGTAGAACCCAATACCCCACTTTCAAAGGCGATCGCCCTGATGAGTGATGAATGTCAGAACGCACTCTCAGATTGTGTTGTTGTGATGGATGACCTAAAGCTAGTCGGCATTGTGACCGACTGGAACTTCGTACGGTTAATTGGCAGTGAAGTTCCGATTGAGCAACTAACGATAGCAGATATCATTGAAGAATTGCCCGTCACTTTACTAGAACATGGTATGAGTGATCCATTTGTTGCCTTATCATTGCTGCATGAATATGGTAACCGCCATCTACCTATTTTAGGAGATGATGGTTGCTTACTGGGTTTAGCGACACCAACCAAAATTCATCAGGTGTTAAAACCCTCAAATCTATTGAAGCTAAAACCAGTCAGTGCTTTGATGACTGATCAGGTTGCTCATGCTGATTTAAATGTGTCAGCGCTTCGTCTTGCACAACTTATGACAGAGTACCAGACTACCAGTGTCGTTGTTGTGGATGAAAATAGTGAGCAAGGACTGGTACCCGTTGGGATCGTTACAGCACAGGATATTGTCAAACTAAAGAACCAGGGATGCGCACTCTCTCAGATGCTTGCACGGACAGTTATGCATACACCGCTGGTTTGCCTGTCACCCTCTGATTCTCTCTGGCTTGCCTATGAAGAAATGCAGCAGCAGCAGGTTCAGTGTTTGGTTGTGACAGATAACCAGACTAAGTTGTTGGGAGTCGTGACGCAGATGGAAATATTGCATGCGATCAATCCAACTCAAATGCACAGATCAGGACAGCAACTACGGCAGTCGTTCAGACAATTGGAAGTAGGTAAAGTAGATTTACTGCAAAACCATACCTCCGAATTAGAACGGTTGGTACGGACACGTACAGCACAACTAGAGGAACAGGCAAAGTGCGATCGCCTCCTAGCAACCACAACTCTTCGGATTCACGAATCACTCAATCTGCAAGAAATTCTCTCGACAACTGTCTCAGAAGTCCGGCAACTGCTTCAGACTGATCGGGCAGTCATTTATCGCCTCAACCAATATCACAGTGGGGAGGTTGTGGTTGAGTCCATCAAACCTGGATGGACTCCCATGTTAGGCAAAACCTTTTACGACCCGTGTTTTGCTGACCAATACTTGGAAGCTTACTTGCTTGGACGAGTTCAGGCAGTTGAAGATATCTATAAATCAGGTCTATCTCAATGCTATATTGACCTGTTAGCTCAGTTTCAAGTTAGAGCTAATCTTGTTTTACCAATCATTTGTGAACAAAAGCTGTGGGGCTTGCTGGTGACCCAGCATTGCGCTCAACCTTGGCGCTGGCACAACTGGGAAATCCGGTTGCTGACACAGATTGTGAGGCAGGTTGGTATCGCTCTGCACCAGTCAGAATTGTATGCGCGGGCGCAGATGGAACTGAAAGAACGCCAGCGAGTTGAAGAAGAACTCAGCCGTTTATTTAATCTGTCTCTCGATATGGTCTGTGTGGCTGGGATTGATGGATACTTCAAGCGGTTGAATCCGGCATTCTCTCAGACACTAGGCTATTCTAAACAGGAATTGCTGGAAATGCCGTTTCTCGATTTGGTGCATCCGGACGATCAGCAGGCAACGCTTGCTGAAATTGAAAAGCTTTCCTATGGGAGACCTGTAGACTATTTTGAAAATCGCTGCCGTTGTCCAGATGGTTCCTATCGCTGGCTGGCATGGACAGGTGTGCCCGATGATCCAGTTAAACATTTGTTCTATGCGATCGCCCGCGATGTCACAGCCCAAAAAGAATCTGAACAGCTACTCAAACAAAATAATGATGAACTGGAAGTGAAGGTTGAAGAACGCACTGCTTCCTGGCGGCATGCGAACGAACAACTACTGGTCGAAATTGCAGAACGTAATCGTGCAGAGAAGGATCTTAGAAAAGCCAAAGACCAGCTTCAGGCAGTTCTCGATGCAGTCCCCGGACTAGTTTCTTGGATCGGTAATGATCTCTGCTATCTGGGTGTCAATCGCCACATTGCAACCACCTTTAACAAAACTATTGAGAGCTTTACTGGTCAGCCTATTGGATTTCTAAAGGGAAGCTCTCAATTTATAGACTTTTTCCAGCAGTTTTTTGCTAAACCGATTCAAACTGATTCCCATGAAATTACAGTAGAAGTTGGTGGAGCCTACCGTAACTATTTGATTGTGGCACAAAAGTATGACCATAATCAGGCAGCTGTTTCGGTTGGAATTGATATTAGCGATCGCAAGCAAGTTGAAAGCGCCTTGCAAGAAAGTGAAACAAAATTCCGCAATCTAGTTGAGCAGACGAACGATTGGGTGTGGGAAATGGATTGCGACCTGCGGTTTATCTATCTCAATCCGCGAATCCAGGATATTACTGGATATTCCTCAGAGGAAGTACTAACCAAACAGATTTTTGATTTCATGCCTGCTGATGAAGCGGTACGTTCTGCAACTGTACTGAATTACTTCATGCAAGCACATGAATCTTTTAGTCAAATAGAGACAACCATTCTGCATAAGGCAGGACATCTCGTAGTACTGGAAATTAGTGGTTCCCCTGTTTTTACAAATCAGGGAGAATTACAAGGTTACCGCGGCATTACCCGCGATATCACTGAACGTAAACAAGTGGAGCGAGACATTCGCATCGCCCTCACCAAAGAGAAAGAATTGAACGAACTTAAGACACGCTTTATTTCAATGGCATCCCATGAGTTCCGTACCCCATTGACCACTATTCTGGCTTCAGCAGAGTCTCTAGAGCGCTATCAAGTCAAGTGGACAGAAGATAAGAAGCGATCTGCTTTACAGCGGATTCAGACTGCTGCAAAGCATATAGCCGATTTATTGAGGGATGTGCTGACTTTTAGCCAAGGAGAAGCCGGAAAGTTGGAGTTTGACCCACATCTGCTAAATCTGGAACAATTCTGTGCTGATCTGGTAGAGGAATTTCAATTTCAAGAAGGTAGTTCCCAACGGATTCTCTTTATTCAATCAGGTGACCATCAGGGATGGGTGGATGAAAAGCTTCTACGGCACATACTGATTAACTTAGTTACAAACGCCTTAAAGTATTCACCAACCGAAACCACTGTACGGCTAGAACTTACCTGTCGCGATGGGATCGCTATCTTTCAAATCCAGGATGCAGGAATTGGGATTCCCACCAATGAACAGAAACGGTTGTTTGACTCGTTCTATCGAGCAACTAACGTGGGAAATATTCCTGGTACTGGCTTAGGGCTGGCAATTGTCATGCGAGCTGTTGAGGCTCATAGAGGCATGGTCTCTATTGACAGCGAAGTTGGTCAAGGAACTACTTTTACGATTACCCTACCTATTATCGAAGTGAGATCAGAATCATGAAGAAGATTTTAGTAATTGAAGATGAACAGGCTATTAGAGAAAGTATTTTAGATATTCTCAATTCTGAAAACTTTTACGCTCTTAGTGCAGAAAATGGACAGGTGGGCGTACAGATAGCAAATGAGTTTCAGCCTAACCTGATTTTGTGCGACGTAATGATGCCAGAACTAGATGGCTACGGTGTTTTAAATCAGTTGCGGCAAAATGTCAGGACTGCCACGATTCCATTTGTATTTTTGACAGCAAAGGCAGATAAACATGATTTTCGCCAGGGTATGGATTTAGGAGCTGATGATTATCTGACCAAACCGTTTACCCACGGTGATCTGTTGCAGGCGATCGCCACCCGTCTAGATAAACAAATGACCGTTGAGCACCAATCGCAGCAAAAGTTAGATGAGCTGCGGCAGAGTATCAGCCTTTCCCTACCTCACGAACTCAGTACTACCCTGACAGCCATCAGCGGCTTATCTGAGTTGCTGATAGAAGACTATGCATCTGCTCCACGGGAAGAAATCCTGGAGATGGCAGAATGCATTCAGGCGAGTTCCAAACGCCTACATCGACTCGTTCAGAACTTTTTACTGATTGCCAGGCTGGAGATTTTAGCAGCTAATCCTGAACAAATGGCAATTCTACGTCGGGAAAGATTGGAGGAAACAAAGGCAGTTATTGCAATCATCGCTCGCTCCAAAGCCACGCAATATCAACGAGAAATTGACTTGCAATTGGATTTAGCATCAGTTTCAGCAAGAATTTCTGAGCCTAAATTAAAGAAAGTTGCTGAAGAGCTGCTAGACAATGCCTTTAAATTTTCCTCAGCAGGATCTCAAGTGCGAGTTTTTACTTCTTGCCATCGTGATCATTTCATCCTACATGTGATCGATTATGGACATGGAATGACGGCAGAGCAAATTGCTAAGGTGGGTGCTTATATGCAATTCGATCGGGATTTACTGGAGCAACAAGGAAATGGATTAGGATTGGCGATCACGAAACGCCTTGTCGAACTTCATGGTGGAGAACTCATCATTGAAAGTATTCCAGAGAAACAAACTATCATTCGAGTTTCACTTCCCCGTTAGGCTTCAATTCGCTTGGGTTATATTGTCGGGTGTGGGGGTTTGCCCCCACACCCCTTTTAGTTTCATGCCCTAACACTCCTGGCGATCGCGATTGTTTGTATCTTTGTCTGAATGCTTTGTCTCTACTGAACAGGGGATGAATAGGCTGAAGATAGCTCCTTTGGGTTGATTCTCCTCAACACTGATTGAGCCACCGTGGGCTTCGATCGCCATCTTGCAGAAGGCTAATCCCAGTCCAATTTGAGAAATACCTTGCATCAGCGTTCCAATTTCATATTTCTCAAAGATGCCATCCCTTAACTCTTTGCGAACTCCTGGACCTGAATCTGCAACTTGAATTGTGACTGCACCCGTTTCCAAATAATTGGCTGTCAAAATCACTTGCCCGTTAGAAGGAGAAAACTTAATTGCGTTCGAGAGGAGGTTGTCCAATATACGGCGAAAGATTGCAGGATCGATATCTACACTGCCACCAAACTCTGGCAATTGGCTGATTAGCTTCACCTTTTTCTGAGCGGCGATCGCCTCAAAGTCTTCAATCGCCGAGGTGCAGGGGGCGCAAAGGTCTACTTCTGTTCGATTGAGAGCCATCTTGCCCGACTCAAGCTTTGCCATCAGGAGCAGGCTGTCAATCAACGATTGCAATTGATGCCCAGCGATCGCAATTTGCTCAATTCTAGCTTGCTGCGTTTCAACCTGAAAACTGGGATGTCGAAGCAAATCAGCCGTTAGCAAAATACTGGTGAGAGGATTGCGCAAATCGTGCACAATCATATTCACCATATCTTCTCGCAGCTTTAACAATGCCTGCAAATCGTCATATTGCTGTTTGATTTGCAGCATAGACCGAACTCTTGCGCGTAGCTCTGTGCTATTCACGGGCTTACTAATAAAATCACTTGCCCCTGCTGCCAAACATCGAGCCAGATCTTCTTTTGTGTTTAGTGCAGTGACCATGACGATCGGGATCATTTGCCAACAAGCTTGGGTTTTGATGGTTCGACAAACTTCGATGCCGTCAATACCAGGCATCATGACATCCAACAGGATCACATCGGGCTGAAAAGAATCCAGTTGTTCAAGGGCTTTTTGTCCACTGGGAGCATAATTCAATTGATAGCCTTCACTATCCAAAAAGGTTTCAATCACATCAAAATTATTCGGCTCATCATCAATTACCAGAATCGAAGGCTGTGTGTCCATGAATCACTCGTTATGGTTGCAGAAGTTGTTGAATTAAACTTGCCAGTTGTTTTAACCGGACAGGTTTCGTCATGTAGTCGGTTGCGCCCGCTTCCAGGCAGAGATCGCGATCGCCCGGCATTGCCAGTGCAGTCAGGGCAATAATCGGAATCTTTGCTAAAGCTGGCTCTAGTCGAATGAGGCGGGTCGCTTCCAAACCGTCTATACCAGGCATTTGAATGTCCATCAAAATCAGGTCAGGCAGTTGAGCTTTAGCAAGGTCAACCGCTTCCTGCCCATTGGTTGCTAAGATCATCTGGTAGCCCCGACTTCCTAGATAGCCTGTGATTGTATAAACATTTGCCTCATTGTCCTCAACGAGCAAAATTCGGGTCAGTGCTGTCAATGCGGCGGGTTCCGAGCAAGATACTGGCAGTCGAGCTTGAGCTGGAGCGGCTTCTGGTAGAGGCTGAGCAACTCCACTACCGTCAACATAGGGTAGACAAACGGTAAAGCAACTTCCTTTGCCAATCTCGCTGGTGACACTCACCTGCCCTCCATGCAATTCTGTGATGCGCTTGACGAGAGCAAGTCCCAGACCTGTTCCATCCTGTTGACGATTCAGGCTGCTATCAATTTGAACAAAGGATTGAAACAGATTGCCCAACTCCTCCGGTGCAATTCCAATCCCTGTATCAGTTACTGAGAAGGAAAGATTCCAAGCCGATTGAGCGAAGCGAGAAGCCATCATATCCTCTCGTCTCAGGTTCACCTCTAAGGTCACTTTTCCGCCCGCGGTCGTAAACTTAACGGCATTGTTGAGTAAGTTAATCAATACCTGGCGCATCCGTCTTTCGTCTACGGCAATCTCTTGCAAGTTAGGTTGAATAGTGATTTGCAGTTGAATTCGTTTCTGCATGGCTTGCTGCTTGATGAATGCAAGGCTCGATTGACAAAGGCTGCTGGCTGAAACGGGAGCAATTTGCAATTCAAATTTGCCCGCTTCAATTTTGGCTAGATCGAGGATGTCGTTAATTAACTCGAGCAGGTGTCTACCGCTGCTTTCAATGGTAGATACGGCGTGCTGCTGCCGTTCGGTCAAACTCCCAAAGATTTTTTCCTGCAAGCCCTCAGACATGCCCAAAATCGCGTTCAAAGGTGTTCGCAGTTCATGACTCATGTTTGCCAGAAACTCGTCTTTTAGTCGGGTAGCACGAGCAAGTTCAGCATTAGTTTGACGTAACTCAGCATCAATTTGCTTGCGCTCAGTGATTTCGGATGCCGCCCCCACAATTTGCTTCGGACGCTGTTCGGCATCGCGGGTAAACACCGTGGCACGACTGATAAACCAATGCCAGTTGCCCTGACGATCTCGCAAGCGATACTCTAGTTCTAAAATGTCTGTGTCGCTTGCAGTGGTAAACCGAGCGTGATATTCCCTCACTTTTGGTAAATCATCGGGATGAACAAGCGGAATGAACAAATTATTTCCTAGGGCATTTACTTCGGCAGCTAAGTAGTTCAATACGCTGGCAATTCCCCGGTTGGAGTAGACCATTTGGCGTTCTTGCAAATCGTAAATATAGAGAATATCTGGGCTAGCTTCCGTAATGCGCTGGATCAGATATTGACTTTCTTGGAGAGCAAGTTCCATCTGTTTGCGCTCTGTGATATCTTCGTAAGTCGCCAAAATTCCGATGATCGTTCCGTCTGTTTCTCGCAGCGGAACTTTGTTGGTTTCTAACCAGAGATAGGAACCATCTGGTTTATGCAGTGTTTCTAAGATATGCAGTTCTGGTTCTCCGGTTGCCATGACGCGGCGATCGCATTCAAAATAATGTTCAACCTCTGCCAGAGTTGAAGAAAGTTCATCCGTACCCTTGCCCACAACTTCTTCTGGTGTCAAGCCTGCATCCTGGGCGAAATTACGGTTACAACCTAAAAAGACAGAATTTCGATCTTTCCAGAAGATCCGTTGGGGAATGCTGTCCATGACTAAAGTCAAAAGCTGGTTGGCTTGAGCTAGCTCCGCAGTTCGCTGTTCCACCCGTTGTTCCAACTCAACATTCAATTGATGCACTTGTTTTTCAGCCTGAATCCGGGCTGTGATATCGGTGATCGTGCCCACATAGCCAATGATCTCCCCGTTTTCACCTTGCTCTGCCACCGCTTGACCATAGACGCAGGTGATGGTGCCGTCAGGACGTTGAAACCGATACTCCAGTCGGAATGGGCGATTTTCTTGGGCTGCCTGATACCACTCAGCTGTGATGATATCTTGATCATCCAGGTGCAATCCCTGTTTCCAACCTGCTCCTAACGCTTCTTGCGGTTTGAGTCCAGCAATCTGACACCAACGGTCATTAACATAAAGACAATGACCGCTGGTGTCGGTGCGGAAAATGCCTACAGGTGAGGCTTCTGTCAGGGATGCATAGCGGCGTTCACTTTGTCTCAGGATAATTTCAGCTTGCTTGCGATCGCTAATGTCGCGGCACGAATAGAGAATAGTTCCCTCACCGATCTGGACGCGCTTAACATTGACTAAAACGGTATGCAGTCTGCCCTGTTTGTCCTGAATTTCTTGTTCGATATTGGCAATCTCACCGCAGATAGTTAATTGCTGCAAGTCAAACAGTGTGCTGCCCAGTAAGGTGTCAATCGACCCCATGTCCCATACTTCAGTGACGGTGTAGCCAAACAAGATATGAACATTCGGACCGATAAACGTCAGATGACCTGTGTCATCAGTCATAAAAACCGCATCGGATATGGTGCTCAGGGTTGTCCGGTACAGCTTCTTGGATTCCCGCAGTAAGGTTTCAGTTCGCTGGCGTTCTTGCAGTTCGATCTGAGCTTGCTGATACAGTTCTGCTTGCTGAATCGCGATCGCTGCTTGGGTCGAGATCTGCTGTACCAGTTCAATTTCTTCTGCTTTCCAGTACCGGAGAGCGTCGTTTTGAGCTGCTAAAATTAGTCCCCACAGGCGATCATTGACGATAATCGGCAGTAGAATTTTTGCCCGCACCTCTAGCATGATCAGCAAATCCCGGTGGCAGGAGGTCATCATATCAGTCATGATGTCGTTCACAACCCGGATGCGACCGTTGCTGTAAGGTTCCACCCAGTTGGTAGCGAAACAAGGATCAACGACCGTGTGCCCCAAGAAGGATTTCCAGCCAGCGGTTACAGATTCTGCCAGAACGGTTCCAGTCCAATCAGGCTGAAACTGATAAATCATGACGCGATCGCACTCCAACCATTGCCGTACTTCCGTCACGATGGCATTGAGGGTATCTGGTAAATTTAGCGACGCTCGAATTCGATTGGAGATTATACTTAATAGTTTTTCCCGTTCTGCTCCAGAGCGAATTTCGGCAGTTCGTTCCACAATTTCTGCTTCCAGTTCTACCGTCCGCTGTTGCAATAATTCCAGTTTTTCTGCTTCTAACTGAGACACCCGTTCCTCTAATCCCTCAAGTTGCTTGTAAAGCTCGATCGGGCTGAGTGTTTGCAGCAACGTACTCTGGGTGACAATGCCGACAAGCTCACCCTGCTTGCCAACGACCACCACGCGACTCACCCGGTAGGTTTGCATCAGCGATCGCACCGATAGCAGTGAATCATCAGGAGGCACTGAAAACACCGGTTGGCTCATCACATGACTTGCCTGAATCTGCTCAAAGTTAAGACCCAGAGCTTGAAACTGAACAATATCCCGCTCGGTAATAACTCCCACCGGAATTTTGAAAAATCCTGAGTTACTGCCTTCTAGTTGCCGCTCTTCTACAACCACGATTGAGCTGACCCGATGCTTTGCCATTCGTTGAGTTAGACTCAACACAGAATCGGTAGATTTAGCTGAGACAACTTTACAAATCATCACTTCCGATACTAAACGTAACCGGAACAGATTAATCGGTTGGAGTAACTGCTGTAGACTCTCATGGGTCAAGAGTCCCACAACCTGTTGCTTGTCGTCCAGAATTGGGAGATGACGAATTCGATGCTGTTGTAGCAAATTCATCGGCATGAATAGATCCGTGAATTCTGATTGCTGCAACGTAATGACGGATGGGGTCATGACCTCTGAGAGCGCCACTTCAGTTAGTTGTCTACCTTCAGCACTCAATCGAATCACATCTCGCTCAGTAAAAATGCCCAGCAGTTGGGCACCTTCCATCACCAGAACACAACTGCCCTGAGCTTCAGTCAACACAAAGCTCTCTGAATTAGCCTGATCCCCTAGAGAGCAATTTAGAGAACAACTCCCTCTCACCTGGCTCATCAACGTCAGCGCCTCAATTACCGATGTGGTCAGTGAAACAACTAATGGTTGGCGAACGATCGCCTGCTGAAAATCTATTTCAGAAAAAAGAGCTAGAGACATTTTGTGACAGTTGATTAAGCAGCGTGGGATTCAGGTCGAGTGCTTCTGAAAGATGGCTATCGAGACAGCAGTTTGGGACTCATTCATTAGAATTCCCATCAGTTTTTCATGCCTCAACGCATTGTTCAAAAACTCATCAAAAAGGGGTATCTATAAAGAAGGTGCTTTGTCAGGTTGAAGTTTTGTTCATTCGTTCCTTTAATTAGAGTCATGAAAAAAATTCTTGTGATTGAAGATGAATACGCACTGCGAAAAAACATCATCGAAATTCTGGAGCGGGATCAGTATCAGGTCATCAGCGCTGAGAATGGGCAAAAAGGTCTTGATCTAGTCCAAAGCCATCCAGTCGATCTGGTGCTTTGCGACGTGATGATGCCGGAGTTAACTGGGTATGAAGTTCTAGCTCAGATGCGATCGCTACCTGGAATCGCCCCCATCCCGTTTATCTTCTTGACAGCCAAAGCCGATAAACCTGACATCCGATACGGCATGGAGTTAGGGGCCGATGATTATCTGACCAAACCCTTTAATCGCACAGACTTGCTGAGTGCAGTCAAAGTCCGCCTGGAAAAGCAGGCAGCAGTGCATCATCAATACCAACAAAAGCTAGAAGAACTACGGGGACAACTTTCTACATACCTTCCCCATGAACTGCTAACGCCATTGAATAGCATGACTAGTTTATTAAGTTATTTGACTAGCTACGCTGCTATCCTGAAGGCTGAGGAAGTTTCTGATATTGCTAGTTTAGTCTGTAAGTCTGCCAAACGGATTGAAAAAACGATTCAGAACTCACTGCTGTTTGCAAAGCTCCAGCTAGACATTCAGAAGAACGATTTTTCCACCTATCAGCAGGAGAACTGTGACTGTTCTGAAAATGCGATTACGAATGCCGCGATGATTGTGACTCAACGAGCTAATCGGACGGTCGATTTGAGCTTGCAACGGAGTAATCGCGCACTTTTAATCGCTCGTTCAAACCTCGAAAAAATCGTTGAGGAGTTGGTAGACAATGCTTGTAAGTTCTCCCCATCAGAAACTCCAATTTATGTCACCACTGAATTTCGAGCAGATCAGTTCGGTTTGGAAATCACAGATCAGGGACATGGCATGACTCCTGCCCAAATAGAAGACATTGGAGCCTATGTTCAGTTTGAGCGCAAATTTTACGAACAACAGGGTTCAGGTTTAGGGCTGGTAATCGTTCGACAACTGACCCAATTACATGGCGGCAAGCTTGAAATCAACAGCGATCCGAAGGGAACAACTGTGCGAGTGACCTTACCTACACAAACCAATGATTGAGCCAGATCCGGTATCTAATCCTGAGTGCAACCAAGCTGAACTGTCTTTGCAAGCGAGTGAAGAACTGTTTCGGACGACGTTTGAGCAGGCGGCTGTAGGGCTAGCTCATATTGCTCCCAATGGTTACTTTCTGCGGGTTAACCAGAAGCTGTGTGAAATTGTTGGTTATCGACACCACGAGCTTTTGAAGAAGACGTTTCAAGAGATTACCCATCCCGACGATCTAGAAAACGATTTACAGTTTGTTCGGCAAATGCTGAAAGCGGAGATTCGGACTTACTCGATCGAAAAACGTTACATTCGTCGAGATACATCGATTGTCTGGGTTAACTTATCGGTTTCTCTCGTTCTTGATCACGATCGCCAACCAAAATATTTTATTGCTGTGATCGAAAATATTAGCGATCGCAAACAAGCAGAAGAGACATTACAGCGGTACACTCAAAGAGTTGCAGGGTTGCACAAAATCGATCGTGCCATTCTTGCCGAGAAACGGCCCCAGGAAATTGCCTGGGCAGCACTCTCCCATTTGCGACAGTTAATCAACTG
>NZ_JBXBCF010000115.1:0-184227 GCF_056784235.1 Kovacikia sp. CALU 1929 | reverse complement strand
CTGAGCAGTTAGTGAGGAGTATTTAGAGCATCATCGGAGTCCATCGAATCAGGAGCGCGATAACTTCCTACTTGAGTAGATTAACTTGGGCTTTCAGCCCTTTAGGAACCTATGCACTTTCAGTGCATAGTGGTTCAGTTGGGGGCACATCCCTTAGCACCTAGCACCTAGCACCTAACACCTAAAAATAGCGACTTGGTCGGCGCATGGGACGGGGGGCATAGGATGGGGGGGAGTAATAGTCGCCGCGATCGCGCCGAGGGGCATAGCGCTGTGCCCGCTGGCTGGCGGCTTCGATCTGAGCATTCCAGTTGGAAATGGAACTCTGAGCATCATTGTAGAGCGCTCGTCCGTAGCCAATTTTCGATGCTTCCGCGATCGCCTCTGAAAGTTTTCCTTCCTCTGCCAGTTTTTTGGCACGGCTGAGGGTGGGCTGGTCTTCCGCCACTTGAATCAGTCGGGTCCATTTCCGGGTGGATGCCTGGGCTTCGCTGTAAAGTGCCCGACCGGCAGCAATTCTATTCGCCTGTTGAATCGCTTCCTTGAGTTTTTTCTGGCTTGCCAGGGTAGTTGCCTGTTCCAAAATCGGACGGTCTTCAATCGTCTGAATTTGGCGATTCCACTTAAAGATGGCTGCCTGTGCCTCCGATCGCAGTGCTCGTCTCAGGGTGATCGTTTTAGCCAGGGCGATCGCCTGTTTTAATTTGGGAACTGAATTTTCTGCCGCTAGTTGCTGGGCTGCCACCAGGGTCGGACGATCTGCCACCTGCTGCATGTCTTGCCGCCAGCGGGCGATCAAACTCTGAGCATGGAGCCGTTGGGGACGGTTAGGGGTAATGCTCTCCGCCATGCGGATGGCAAGTTGAAACGAGGGAATTTGCCCCAGACTGGCAGCAGAACTGGCAGCCTGAAGCTGGGTCAGGTCTTGAAGCTGCTGCTCTAACTGGGGCATGACTGCCTGGGACTGCTGATAAAAAGAGCTGGTTTTCCGAAACTGCCCAATCTGAGTCATGGTTACCCATACCTTTTGGAGTTGTTCGGATAGCGGCTGTTTGGAAAATCGACTGGCAACCAGAGACTTAGCGCGGCTAAACCAGACGAGATCATTGATATTTTTGGGTGGAGCGACCTCAAAGGGAAGCACCTGAGCCGTTGCGATCGCCCCGGCGACATCTTGCTGACTCAACTGGTCATAGATCATATCCAGCAAAGCTTGAGTCCATTGGGCAATCGATGCTTTCGTTGCCGTATGGGTATAGATACCAGGCGTAATTTGCTTTGCCTGGGCGATCGCTTGAGCCAGCACCTCAGCCCGATAGGGCGCATCCTCTACCTGCCATTGCAGCTCTTGAAGCTGCTGACGGGCATTCTGCTCTGTGGCAAGTCGCTGTCGCAGGCGTTTCACCTCTGCCTGCCAACCCTCATCTTTCTTCAACCTGGAAAATGCCAGAATGTGCTCCTCTGCGGTGATCCAGTCTTGCTGATTCAGCGCAGATTGAAACGTCTTCTTCAGCGTTTTGCCCTGATCATGATCTTTCTGCCAGCCCGCGATCGCGGCTTTCACTTCTTTGTGAATGGGGCTGGTTGCAGGAATTTTATTAGCCAGGGCGATCGCGCCGGGTATGTCACCTTTTTCAGCTTTTTCGCGGGCATTTTTTAGGAGCACCTTTGACCAGTCCTTCATCGCCCGATTGATCTGGTAACTGAGGGGATGGTTCGTAGACCAACTCTTTACCAGGGCAAAGCCAGCCAGAATGGCTTCTGGCTTACCTGACCGGGCTGCTCGTTCGGCACAGTACAGGCGTTCAGAGTCGGGCGCCAGTGGCGCAATCTTTTTGCACTCAGGTAAAGGAGGGATTGAGGCTAGCCAGAGATAGGCAGTGGTTGCCATACCACCACAAAGCGCCAACAGCCCCAGCCAGAGAGCGGGGGTTGCCGCAGCACGAATACCGCCAACCAGTTGTGGTATGTGGAATCGGTGCCTACCAGAGTGAAATGGCATCTGTTCCTGATCAATGTTTCTTTCAGTTCCTTCAGAAGTCTCTTGCATCGATTCCCCCAATTCCAAGCACCCCCACAAATTCCGACGCTTGCCTGACTTTGCCGATATTGTACGCGCTACCACCCAAGTTGAAGCAGTGAAGTAACCGTCACGCAAAGATTAAACACAATTTCTCCCTTGCTTGTGAAAGGGTTTAAAGCTTCCACGGATCCAAGCGATCGGTGTCGTCTAATAGCTATATCAACCGGGGCAACCATATCAGTCAACCCGCCCCTCAGCCGTTTGGGACGGATTACCTATGGCTCAAACTACAAAATCAGGTTGAGGCACGTACCCCAACCTTTGATTCCACCTACTACTTTAATCGTGGAAGTTAATACGCTGCTCAAGCTTTATCGGCATTTCGGTAGCCGAAAAAATCGATGTGGTAATTGGTAATTGAAACGCCCGTTTGCGCTTCGATTTGTTTGATTAAAAATTCTGGCAATTCCACATGAATGTCTAGAATTTGATTCGTGTCAAGACAGTTTATGTGGCTGTGAGAATCGCTAATATTGCCATAGAGCCGGCCATCTGAACGCTCAATGCATTCAATAATTCCCTGGCTGGAAAGCGCTTCCAAATTTTGGTAAACCGAGGTATGCCCAATATCTTTGCCCTGACGATTCAGGCGATCGTAAATTTCCCGAGCAGACAAATGTTCCTGGTCACGCCAAAGCAGTTCCAATATAAAGCGACGCTGACGGCTCAGACGCATCCCCAATGTCTGACACCGATCCAGAGCATCCTCCAGGGATCGAATGGGTTTTAAAGTAGCCACATCATTCTGCATACTCAACGCTTTTGACCAGGATGTTTGTTTATGCCGTCTTCTCGCCTAAAATTCACTGTAGCTTACCACTATAGAAGTTGCAGAAATTCCAGCATCTCAAGCGAAGAGATTTTCAAGGGGACTGCACAATAGACGTTACTAGAATAGTTAGACAAATCGAAGTTTCGTTCCAACTCACTCAATTCTGAATTCATCCTCTAAATCAGCAACGAACCCAACATACGGAAGAAATGCCATATTTAGCCTTAGAGATAAGGTCTGATGTAATAACTTCCCTGTGGGCTTTTTTACCTAATACAGTTATACCACGGGCTAACCCAAACTCGCTACCACTTTACTTTAGTTTTATAGCGCTTCTCGATTGAGCCTGATGCAGGGGAGAGGTTACAAGGTTAGGGGTGGGGCAGGAGTGGTGAGTTGAGATTAAAGACATTCATTTTTTTGCTCTTTATCTTTCTCCTGCCTCACTCCTTACCCCTTTCGCCTCTCGCTTCTCCCAAAGCATTACGCTAACGAAGACACTTCGGTCTGGGTTGATTGCCACAATTTGTGGACAAAGAACTCTGCGCGTTCACGTAAGGTTTCCGAATGAAAATCGCAAAGGGTTGTGATAAACATTCCTTCGTGTGCCTCCGCACTGTGGGCAACCCAAATACCGTGCAGGCTCATTTCCACAAAATCCTCATCGACGGGTGTGATGGTGATGTCCTGGCTGTGCTTCAGCCGCAATGTTATCTCTAAGTGACTCAGTCCAGGGGCATCAGCAGGTACCAGGAAGGATGCTTTTCCGGGTTCCATGTGCAGAGTTTGACCAGTCCGGAGAGCGAGGACCACTCGTTGAGCAACAAATGTCTCTAGAAGAGCTGCGATGCGCTCCATGTGTAATCCGACTTCAGTGTAGGTGAGCTTCAACATTCTGTTGGCTCCTTGGTTGGGGTAGGGGTATGGAGGGGAAAGGGGGAGACGTGCATTGCCGGAAACTCCTGAAAAAAATTACCCCCGCTGCTGAGATCCAGGAGCGGGGGTAAAGCTTAGGTGCTTAACGTTCGACCTATGTAGATGCAAGCCTATGCCTGCACCTCCCGCTCGGTTGTAGTGGATCTAAATTCAGCCCTGCCGGAATCGCACCCAAAATTCTGCCGCCACTAATGGATTTGCCATCAATGGATTTGCCGTTAATGAATTTTCCATAGACGAGTTGCACCATTCCCTCAAACCCAGACAGCACAATAAATGCCGCCCATTTGTTGATGGCAGGTCGGCGATCGCTCGTGCAATGTAAGGTCAATAGAGTGGTGCGTATCATGGAAGGCTTAGACCTAAAAAATCTACTGCTTACATACTACAGATGTAGTATTCATTTGTCTACTACCTTGTTTAAAGTTTTTATTCAAGGTAGTTTTTGTTTAGGGTTGCTAGAAGTCCCTTTTACGGGGCTACATAGGAAAAATGTGCCATTACGGAAAGCACCTGAATTTTCTTTCCTTAAAAAGCGCAAACCCTGTGGAAACTTGCTCAGCAGCTTATTCCACAGGGTTTAGAAAGTAAAAGTTTATTTGCATGAGCGAACAATTACTGCGCCTGGGTTTCCTCAATTACGCCAACCGGCTCTCTAACCCCTGCAACAAAAAACTCTACACGAGTATGGCTTAATTCGATCAAATCTCCATCTTCCAGAAATCGTTGTTTCAGGGTCGCGAGACGGCAACCATTGATGAAAGTGCCATTGCTGCTGCCTACATCAATAATATAGAATCCCCGGTTCGGACGGTGCCCAATGACAGCATGGCAGCGGGAAATGGAAAGTTCTTCCAGGGCGATCGCACAGTTGGGACTACGCCCAATCAGCCAACCTGAGCCAATTTCTGTGACATGGGTTTTGTCAATATCCGGTAAGTTAGTCGTTAGGAAAGCTGTCCGACCAGTCGTAACTGCCTGAATATAGTAAGAACTGACTTCACATCGACTGGGGGCATTCAAAATCGGCTCAATCAGCGTTGTCACCCGACTAAAATCTTCCCCTACCTCAGCAATTAGCGTTTGGGAAATCGACGGGTTTTGCTTCAGGAAGTTTATGGCACGTCCATCAGAAGAATTGGAGAGCTTTAGATTCAACATGGATACCTAATCTGGAAGAACAATTTGCTGTACAACAACAAGTAAGGCTTGAATCACCAGACCCTAAACCCCTGATAAGATTCAGTGCAATCCATTAGCAGTGACTAACCCAACTGAAACCTTGTAAAAGGTCTCTTTCTGAGGCGCAGGCGGACATTTGCAACCTGATTCTCACCCCAGCCTTGGGTTGGCGTTCGATGCATCGGGTCTAACCCAGTTGTTCACATTCCTCTTCACCCAGTTGAGTGACACAGGTTAATTACGTAGACTAAACCGCAGAATACGTGGGAATGACAACCGTGCGACAGAAAACCTTCTTAAAACCTTTACACAGGAATTGGGTTGAGTTGAAGTTCTTGAAGAGGTTATAAACTTCTGTTAAGGAAATACCGTGAATATACTGATTCTCTAATCAGCAATTTTTAAGTTAAGCGATGCTTGAGCCAAAACCCAAGTAAAGGAAGAGTGATCCGGTAGTGATACTCCGGTCCATAAACCAGACCCTTTTGCTCCAAACTTGCCAAAGCTCCCTGCAAGCCACCCCCGCGAGATAACCGATGTTTCTGAATATACTCACGGGAATGGGGGCTATCAGTCGGATCAAGTGCCAAACTTTCGAGCACCCGTACTTGACTGGGGGGCAGCAGTAGCACTAAGGACTCAAAGGTGAAAGACAAATCTTCAACCAGAGTGAGGGCGCTGCGGTAAATGTGGTGGGGGTGGATGGAGTAAGTGGGAGAGGGGGAAGTGGTGGTTAGTGGTTGGTGGTTAGTGGTTGGTGATTCTGGGTTATTCCCTGCTCCCTCTCCCATCTCCCCTCTCCCTTCCGCTCCGCTCCTCTGCTCCTCTACTTTCCGATCTAACCAAATTCGGCGGGCAAGGGCGATCGCGTCTCCCATATGCCCCTGCACGTAATCAAAAAATAGCTGAAGCGCACCACTGTCAGGTTCAAACTGTAACCCTACCGTTGCCATGCTGGACTCCAACCAGGGCTGGAGGTCTTCGTTTTTCAACGGTCCCAGCCTAACTACCTGCATATTGCTGTGTTGGACCCAGCTTTCCGCAAAGGTCGAAATCAAAGCATAGCTGACCCGCGTTTGCATCTGAATTTCCTGGCGTAGATAGCTCTGCCACTTTTCAGAACGATCCCAGGAGCGAATGTGGGGAAAGTTCATGAACACCAAGACAACCCGACAGTTAAGCTGCTCTGCCAATGCTTGAGGCAATGACAGCAGGCTTTGAAAAAGCTGCCATTCATTTTTGGATGACAGGTGCCAGGATAGCCAGGGCTGCCTGCTGCTGGTTCGTTCTAAAACGATCGGTTGATCAATCGACCAATGTTCGATCAGGTCCAGTTCTGAATCTGACTGAAAATTTAAAATAATCCCCTCAGCCAGCAATTGTAAAAATCGGTTACTGTCTGTTGCCCGTAAACAGTCAATTTCAATGACCTGGGCACCAACGGTTTGGGCTGCATGGCGAAGTAGGGTGCGCCGTCCGCTACCCGGCACTCCTGCAAGCAGCAGATCGCCATCTGACGCCAGGATGTGGGCAATCTGATTGAGTTCTGCACGTCTGCCTACAAGGGCTTGAGGAATGAACGGGTTCGCAATCATAGAGAAATATCTAGGGAGCTTAATACTATTTAATAGTGCCGTAGTCTCAGTTTAGGCACTATGATCAAGTGCTGTAGGTGTTATAGCATCCTTTACAAAATCTTCCCATGACTGTAAATTCCCCCGTGACGACTTCAGTGCCGCTCTGGCATACCTTTGAGGTTGAACAGACTTTAGGGCAGTTGCAGAGCGATCGCCAGTCGGGGTTAACCGATCAGCAAGTCGCGATCCAGCTTGAGCGCTACGGATACAACGAGCTGACCGAAACAGGAGGGCGGGGCACCTGGCAAATTCTCCTGGAACAGTTCACCAACATCATGCTGATTTTGCTGATTGTGGTGGCAATCATTTCCGGTGTGCTTGATTTTGTCGATTTACGGGCAGGAAGTCTTTCCCCTGGAGAAATCCCCTTTAAAGACACCATAGCCATTCTGGCGATCGTCATTTTGAATGGACTGTTGGGCTACTTACAGGAAAGCAAGGCAGAAAAAGATCTGGCAGCCCTGAAGAAACTAGCTACCTCCCGAGTGCGCGTTATCCGCGATGGCAGGATTGGTGAAATTGACTCCAAGGAGCTGGTTCCGGGCGATATTATGCTGCTTGAGGCGGGAGTTCAGGTTGCGGCTGATGGGCGATTGATTGAAGGATCTAATCTGCGAATTCGAGAAGCGGCACTGACTGGCGAAGCCCATGCCGTTGGTAAGCAGGCAAATGTGGAGTTGCCGGACGATACGCCAATGGGCGATCGCGTCAACCTTGTGTTCCAGGGCACTGAAGTAGTCCAGGGGCGTGGCACCGTAGTCGTCACCTGCACTGGGATGGAAACTGAACTGGGACGTATAGCTACCATGCTCCAGTCGGTTGAAGCGGAGCCAACCCCTTTGCAAAATCGGATGGATCAACTTAGCAAAGCCCTGGTGGCAGGGGCAATGACCCTGGTTGCCCTGGTGGTCATTGGTGGCATGATTCACCTAGGCTTGCAAAGTTGGAAAGAACTTTTAGAAGTGTCGCTCAGTATGGCAGTGGCGATCGTCCCCGAAGGGCTGCCTGCGGTGATTACCGTGACGCTGGCGCTGGGGACTCAACGCATGGTGCGGCGACATGCCTTGATTCGCAAGCTGCCAGCAGTAGAAACCCTTGGCTCTGTGACGACCATTTGTTCGGATAAGACCGGGACGCTCACCCAAAACAAAATGGTGGTGCAATATGTCCATACCAGCCATGCCTCTCTCCATGTGACCGGTGAAGGCTACGACCCCATGGGCGACTTTCATGTGGTCAAGCATTCCCCATCTTTGTCTCCGATTAATCCTCAAGAGCAGCCGGAATTGCTGAACCTGCTGATTGCCTGTACTACCTGCAATGATGCAGTGTTGCAAAAGGAAGTGGGCGAGTGGGTAATTCTGGGCGATCCGACGGAAGGTGCATTGCTCACCCTTTCAGGCAAGGCAGGCTTTCAGAAGGATCTGTGGGCTGACAAATTTCCCCGCGTGGCTGAGTTTCCCTTCTCTTCAGAGCGCAAGCGGATGAGTGTGGTAGTGGAGGCAAGCAGCAACCGTGCAACTGGCAACAGTCCAGCCCCCTACATGATGTTTACCAAAGGCTCCCCAGAGCTGATTTTGGAGCGCTGCACCCAGATTCAGGTTGGGGATATGGCTGAGTCAATTACGGATACTCAACGCCATCAGATTTTAGAGCAGAATAACCAGATGGCAGGGCGGGGTCTGCGTGTACTCGGTTTTGCCTGCAAGCCATTAATAGAAATTCCAGTTGAAGGCTCGGATGAGCAGACCGAGCAGGATTTGGTCTGGTTGGGATTGGCGGGAATGCTGGATGCCCCCCGTCCGGAAGTCAGGGAGGCGGTTGCTCGCTGTTGGGACGCTGGGATCCGCCCAGTTATGATTACCGGAGATCATCAGTTGACTGCCCAGGCGATCGCTGAAGATTTAGGGATTGCCCAACCGGGCGATCGGGTCTTGACCGGGCGCGATCTGGAAAAAATGGATCTGAAACAACTGGAACAGGAAGTTGGTCAGGTCAGCATCTATGCCCGCGTTTCGCCAGAACACAAGCTGCGAATTGTGCAGGCACTCCAACACAAGAACCAGATTGTTGCCATGACTGGGGATGGAGTCAACGATGCTCCCGCCCTGAAGCAGGCAGACATTGGGGTTGCTATGGGGATTACAGGTACTGATGTCAGTAAAGATGCCAGTGACATGGTACTGATGGATGACAACTTTGCCACGATTGTTGCCGCTGCCGAGGAAGGGCGGGTTGTTTATACTAATATTCGCCGCTTTATCAAGTACATTCTGGGTAGCAACATTGGTGAATTAATTACGATTGGAGCTGCCCCTCTGATTGGGCTGGGGGGGGTTCCGCTGACACCCCTACAAATTTTGTGGATGAATTTGGTGACAGATGGGTTGCCAGCACTGGCACTGGCGGTGGAACCTGCCGAACCGAATGTGATGAAGCGCCCTCCCCACAATCCCAGTGAGAGTATTTTTGCCCGGGGGCTGGGTTCTTACATGATCCGGATTGGCATCATCCTATCCATTCTGGCAATCAGTCTGATGGTCTGGGCTTACAACTATGTCCAATACACACCCGGCGATCCAGAACGTTGGAAAACAATGGTGTTTACGACGCTATGCGTTGCCCAAATGGGACACGCCCTGGCAATTCGTTCCAATACTCAACTGACCATCGAGTTAAACCCGTTCTCCAACCCTTACGTTCTGGTTGCGGTTAGCTTGACCACCTTCTTGCAGTTGATGCTGATTTATGTCCCCTTCCTGCGCAGTTTCTTTGGCACCCACTATCTCAGCCTGCCTGAGCTTGGCGTTTGTTTAGGATTCAGCATGCTGATGTTTGTCTGGATCGAGTTGGAAAAGTTAGTATTTCGCTGGTATTCCAGGAGGAAGGGAATCAGGTGAGAGTTGAGAGTTAAAAGTTGAGAGTTGAGAGTTATGAGTTACGAGTTATGAGTTGAGAGTTATGAGTTGCTTTTCCCATGTACCTTCGTTCTCTCCACCTGCGGCAGTTTCGCAACTACCTGGATCAGCAGGTGGAGTTTGACGCACCAAAAACTATTCTGGTTGGCGATAATGCCCAGGGAAAATCAAATCTGCTGGAAGCCGTCGAACTGCTTTCAACGTTGCGATCGCACCGCACTTCCCGCGATCGCGATTTGGTCTTGAGCGGGGCAGCGATCGCCCAAATCACCGGACAATTGGAGCGAAACCTCGGCTCAGTCGAACTTGCCATGACTCTACGGAGCAACGGTCGTCGTACCGTTGCCCTGAATGGCGAATCCCTTCGCCGCCAGCTAGATTTTCTGGGCATTCTGAATGTCGTTGAATTCTCCAGTTTGGACCTGGACCTGATCCGGGGTGGACCAGAGCAACGGCGCAACTGGCTTGACTCACTACTGATTCAGCTAGAACCTGTTTACGCCTATATTTTGCAACAGTACAACCAGGTATTACGCCAGCGAAATGCACTGTTGAAAAGGAGTCAGGAGCCAGAAGCTAGAAGCCAGGAAGGAGACGTAGCGATCGCTCAATTTGCTCCTTCCCCCTTTCCCCTTTCTTCTCCCTCTTCCCAAACTTCCTCCCCCTCCACTGAACTAGCCCTTTGGGATGCTCAACTTGCCGCCGCCGGAACTCGTGTCATCCGACGGCGAGCCAGAGTGGTGCAGCGGTTGATTCCACTAGCCGCCTATTGGCACCGGGAAATTAGCGGCAGCACTGAGGAGCTAGAAGTCCGTTATGCGCCAAATGTGCCGTTGCAGGAAGATGATCCGGCAGTTGTGAAGCAGACATTTTTGGAGAGAATTCAGGCGCGGGCGATCGCCGAGAAATACCAGGGCAACACCCTAGTTGGTCCCCATCGGGATGAAGTCGAGTTCACAATCAACCAGACCTCGGCACGCCAGTACGGTTCCCAGGGACAACAGCGAACCCTGGTGCTGGCGCTAAAACTAGCGGAGCTGAAACTAATTGAGGATGTGATTGGCGATTCACCCCTACTGTTGCTTGACGACGTTCTAGCAGAGCTAGATCTTCATCGTCAGAACCAACTACTCAATGCCATTCAAGATCGTTACCAAACGCTAATCACCACTACCCACCTGGGAGCCTTCGAAGCACAATGGCTTCGCTCTTCCCAAATCTTTTCGGTGAAAGCAGGGCAAGTGTTTTTACAGAGTTGAGAGTTGAGAGTTCTTTACTCTAAGCTGCTCCCCCGAACTCCGAACTCCGAACCCCGAATCCTTTGTCCAGACTGACCTGGCTTCAGGAATAACCAGCCAACAAAAAAGAAGGATGCGGTCAGTAGCTGCACCAGGTCTAATGCGGACAGATAGCCATCTGAGAAGGAAGCAATGCTTCGGTCGGTGATTCCAAATAGCCAGGAAGAAACTCCTAACAACCAGATGCCCCGCTTCAATTCCCACAATACTGGGTGAAATTCTGCTGGTTTTTCTTTCATGATGAGATCTCAACCTGGAGCAAGATAACAGAAGAAACAGAACACCTGCTAAAGCTGGATGACCTGTTGTAACTCCATGTTAAAAAAGATTAACTCTACTTGCCATAAGTCCACAGATGTATAAGCTACAAAAGTTGACGGTCGGTTAGGATCGCGATCGCTACAACCAGTATCGTGACGCAGCTAATATTGGCACCGTTCAAACCCGTCCAGTTTGCGATGCGAAGTCATTAAACCTGCCATGTTTAGGACTTTGTCTGCACCTTTGCCGGGTCAATGTTGATGAAAGGTAGAGTACTGCCGCCCCCAGTAACCAGCGGAAACTTACCATCCCATTTCTCGATCGCCTGCTTCTGCAATAGCTCTGGAGTCAATGTTTCCCGCACTAATCGTTGCGCTTCTGCCTGCCCTTTTGCCCGGTTAACGGTTGCTTCGGCTTCCTGTTCAGCTTCCTGAGCAATATAAACAGCTCGCTGTGCCCGTTGCTCAGCAATTTGCTTGTCCTCGACGGCTTTAGAAAATTCGGTTGAAAAGGTCAGGTCTACCACACTGGTATCTAACACAAGAATTCCATACTTTTCCAGTCGCCCACCCAAAGCAATATCAAAGTCTTGCTTCAGTTCATCCCGTTTCGTAATCGCTTCTTCTACAGTGCGGCGGGCAGCCGCAATTTTGAAGGACTCCTGAGTTTGGGGAGCAACAATCTTCGCCACAATGTTTTGCAGTGTGCCCTGTTTACGTCGAATCCCGACCACTTGAGTCGGATCCAGCCGAAAGTTGATAGCAAAACTAGCAGTGAGTTCTTGCAAGTCTTTCGTAGAACTCTGGGCAGGTACTTCAAACTTCTGCACGGTCAGGTCATACATATCGACTCTAGAAACTAGCGGTGGCTTCAAGTGTATTCCTTCCAGTAATACGCCATCCTGCGCCTTTCCCAAGACACTTAAGACACCCGCCTCACCAGGATTGATGATGACAAAGGAATTTAGTCCGATGAAAGCAAGAATCCCCAGCAGAACCAGTCCTACTGTGGTTAACCAATTTTGTGTTTGTGTTTTCACGTCGTCTTTCCTTTATGAGGCACTCTATGACGATAGGTGTTTATGTAAGGTATCTGCAAGGGTTCCTATTTTCGAGTAGTCAAAGAATGGTAGGCTGAAAGCCTTGTAAATAGAAGCAATAGAATGTTTACTCTAGTACTGCGCGGCGTAAGTTTAGCCCCTATGGGGAAAGAGCCAGGTATAGTAGGCGATTTGTGCCACACCTTACTAGTTTCATCAACGAAAAAATGAAAGAGTTTGTTCAATTAATTCTGGGAAAGTTTGGCTATCGTCTGGTGCGTACAGAAACTCTTTCAGTTAGTCCACCCGCACCCACCCCCAGCACTCCCCTCGATCAGTTCTTTACAGTGCTACAAGGGCTGGGATTTCAACCGACCCATATTTTAGATATCGGAGCCAATCGTGGCGGTTGGACAAGGCAAGCTCTCCGCTTTTTTCCAGACTGTGCCTATACGTTGATTGAGCCTCAAGCACAGCTCAAGGCTCAAATCGCTGATTTATTAGAATCAAATTCAAAACTTCAGTGGATTACAGCGGGAGCTGGGAATGAGCATAAAACTCTCAAGTTTACGGTTTGCGATCGCGACGACAGCAGCAACTTCCGATTCTCCAGTGAAGCAGCCGCAGCCCATGGATTAAACCAAATTGAAGTGGAAGTTTTTCCCTTAAATGATATTATTGCTAACCTTAATGCGCCTATTCCAGAAATGGTCAAAATAGACGCTGAAGGTTTTGATTTAAAGGTAGTTTCAGGAGCTTCTAAACTAATTGGAAAAACTGAAATTTTCTTACTAGAATCAGGAATTTGCGCTAGAGAAATTGAGAATACACTAGCAAGAAATATTGCTGTCATGGAGCGATTGGGCTATGTTCCCTTTGATATTACCGATCTCAACCGTAGCCCAACCCACGGGGTGTTATGGCTCTGTGAAATGGCATTCATCAAGCGAGATAGTCCGCTTTTAAAGCCGGTCGTTTTTTACTGATGGAGACTGGCAGAAATTCTGCTGTAAAGAGTGGATGAGTCACCCATCTACTCATCTAACCAAAAACTCAAAACTCAACTCTCCCTGCCCCTCTCCACAAAGTCTGGTCTTGCTTGCTGAGTTTGCCTTAGAGCTTGTTCCAGAGAAGTCCAATCTTCTTGCTCAATTTGAGCAATGAACTGACTAAGCACTTCCTGGTAAGCCGAGAGCGATCGCACCAGGGCTACCCGGTTGTATTTTGCCATCATCATCCCTAACTCTGGATTTCCCCCACCCACCCGACTGGTATCCCGAAACCCCGAACTGGCAAGTGCTTTAGCAAGGTCTAAAACAGTCGGACTGGTTTCGCCCAGACAGGCAGCAATCAAGCTGGCACTCGTTATCACAGGCAGGTGAGAGATCCAGGCAACCGCGCGATCGTGATCATCAGGATGGCAGTGGTAGATTCGGACTTGCAGAGGGCGCACAATCTCTTCGACTAACTTTGTGGCACTGTCCGGGGTTGATTCCGTTGGGGTTAAAACATAAGGAGCATTCACAAACAAACCGCGCAGAGCCGCTTCAATTCCACTTTCAGCGGTTCCTGCCATCGGGTGTCCCCCAACAAAATTTGCCCACAGGGGCGAAATCGCCTCTACTACCCAGCCCTTAACCGAACCGACATCGGTCAATACAGCTTCAGCCCCAAGATGGGGGATAAGTTCTTCAACGGTTGATTGCATCACTCCCAACGGAGTACAAATAAAGATTAAATCGGCATTATTCATCAAGGTCAGGCTGGTACTTGCATCATCCACCGCGCCACGAGCGATCGCCCGCTGGCAGGTTTCCTGCTTGCGGCTCACGCCTGCAATGTAATGCCCCTGCGATCGCAAATCCAATCCCAGTGATCCACCAATCAATCCCAGCCCTACAATGCCAATATTCATGCCTGCTTCTCCTGGCTCTTACACAGTCCAGCGTCATACAGTCTAAAGTCCAACAGGCATATTTAGTTTAAATCTGGGCACGCTAACGTTGGGTTTTCAGCATCAACCTGGACAGGTAAAAGGGAATTTGATGAAAGCTGAGGAATTTCTAAGCAAATATGCAGAGGGCAGACGAGATTTTCCCGGAGCCAATCTGGCTGAGGCAAACTTGAGTGGGGCAAACCTGAGCGGAACCGATCTCAGTGGAGCAAACCTGAGTGTGGCAAACCTGAGTGGAGCAAACCTGAGCGGGGCAAACCTGACCAAAGCCAAGCTCAATGTTGCCAAGTTGAGCGGTGCAAATCTGGGCAAAGCTAACCTTTCTCAAGCAATTCTCAACGTTGCCAATTTGACTCTGGCAGATCTGAACGGGGCTGAAATGAGTCAGGCATCGCTTGTGCGTGCCGAATTAAGCAGGGCTGACCTGAGTGGAGCCAACCTGAGCCGTGCTAACTTCAGTGGGGCAGATCTTAAGGACGCGAAGTTGCGGCATGTGAACCTGTCAAATGCCAATCTCAGTCGGGCAGACCTGAAGTGGGCAACCTTTACATCTGCCAACCTCTCTCAGGCAAACCTGCATGGAACAGACTTAAGCAGTGCCGACTTTAACGGAGCCGACCTCAGCAGTGCCGAGCTTCGGCAGGCAAATATGAGCCGCGCTAACCTGCGGGGCGCAAATTTGATTGGGGCAAACCTGCGCTGGGCAGACCTCAGTGGCGCAGATCTCAGTGGCGCAGACCTCAGCGGGGCACGGTTAAGTGGGGCAAATCTGACCGGGGCAAGTTTGAGCAATGCTACCCTGTTGGGTACGACCCTGGTACATGTAGATCTGACCCGCGCAAATTTGATTGGGGTTGACTGGGCAGGAGCCGATCTGAGCGGAGCCACCCTGACTGGGGCAAAACTTCATGCAACTCCTCGGTATGGAGTCAAAACGGATGGCTTAATTTGCGAATGGGTTGATCTCAGCCCAAATGGAGATCAGAGCAAGATCTATCGGTTGGCAGAAGAAACCAATAGCCCCTTCTTTCGGGAAACTTCGCCCGCCGTTCGGATTACGGTTGATGCCATGCTGGATCACGATGCTCACCATGCTCTGGCACTCAGCTATCGTCAGATTGCTCAGCACTACAAAGTCCCATCCAACCCACCCAGCATCCAGATTGGTCGCCGCCGAACGACACTTACGTTTGACCTGGAAAGTGATTACGAGTTATTTTTGCTATCTTTTATCGTGGTTTTGCCTTTTAAGGATGCAGCCGATATCCAAAAAGTTGCGATCGCTCTGATTAAACTGACGCAATCGCCAGAAGTAGCCCACAGCCTGGGAAATCCCAAAAAGGTTCAGCCATTAACTGACAGTATTAATCACGTTTTGGTCCGATCAAGCGGACTCACCCTATCCGAAAATTCCCTTAATGCCCTTGGGAAAATCAAATTCTTTCAGGCTCCGACCAAAACAGCCCTGATCAACTCTAGTAATCGCTCCTTAACCATTTACAGTCATCCCACGTTTGGCAAACGAATCGTTGATCAGACTGACCCCATCACCGCCGCTCTGATCATCAAACCAGAACATCCTCCCGAATTACCCTCCCTATCGACTCTGGTTGACTTTATTCAGGGGTTTCATTAGAGGGGAGTTTTGAGTTGAGCGTTTTGAGTTGAGCGTTTTGCAGGATATGGGTAAAGGGCAATAGGGCAGCCCCGTATCCTATGACAAAGCTTGGCAAACTCCCTTTTTTATGCCCTATTCCCTTTGCCTTCCGGGTATGAGAGATTAAGACATCTCCGGTTAAGAAGTTGAAATTTCCTGGTCATGGTGAACCCTTGTACAGGTGAGGAAGAGGAGTGGTATCGCTTGCGTCTGCTGGTAGGCACACTTTCTGGCATAGTAGCAGCAAAGTTTGTGAATACTAGGGTTGTCGGTGCTTTTAACATCTGTGCCAGAATGAAGGTCATTTGGTAGACGAGGGTCTGAAATCTGTGATTGAGGTAGAAGTCCACCAGCAGTTACGTGCTTACCTGCGAGAGCAGGGCAAGCCTTACTGGTCGCATCATCTGACGATGGCGCGTCTGGTAGCGCGTGCGTTGCGCCTGGGACGGAATGCTTTGATGCAAACAGATTCCCTTTCCCGCTATCAAGGGCGTTATCGTCTGAGCTACCTGGTGTCTATCCTGATGTGGCAGGGACCGGTTGTGTTGGTGGCAACTGAGGCAGTACAGCAGAGGCTACTGATGGTAGAGATCCCGCAGTTGCGCCAGTGGATTCAATCTTGTAAGCCAATTCAAACAGGCGATCGCTTCCCCGATCCTGGTTTTCAGGGATTGTTCCTGACCACGCCTGAGAGCTGGTTGAGCGATCGCCTGTTTGAACAAGGGCGCTTTCCAGAGGGAATTCCCACCATCTTGGATGGCGTTGATGATCTGGAAGACTGGACCTGCGATCAGTTGGCTACGCGCCTTCAACCAAGTGACTGGGATGAACTGATGCTTGCCTGCCCCGGTCACGTTGAATCGATTCGGGATGCTCGTGTTCAGTTGACGAAAACCATCTTTGAGCGTCCGGCAAACCCCTACGAAGGTTTTCTGCTAGACCCCTACGAGCGAGAGATTCTAGAAGATCTGCTGCAAGCTCTTCAAACCCCCTCCTTTTCTCCCCTCTCTTCCTCTCTTCCCCTGCCTCCCTCCCCCCCTCTCTCCCTCCCCCCCTCTCCCCTGCTTCCCCAATCCTGGCAACGGTTTTATCAATCACTCCAATCTGAAAAATCCTTACTTTGGGCTGACATTGCCCGACGACAGGGGCAGTTTTTTCTGAACTGTGGTCCGATTGAGATTGCGTCTACGCTGGCTCCTGTGTGGTTAAAGCAGCCGATTGTGTTAATTGGAGGGGCACTCGATCTGGATACAGAAGCAACCGTTTACCGTCAACGGCTGGGGCTTGGAGACCTCACTTGTCTGAAGTTTGCCAGCGATCGCCAGGATGAGTTAATCCATCTTTATCTGCCTGACAAACTGCCCATGCCGAATACCCCGGAATTTCAGCAAGCGCTAATCCGGGAAATGCATACCTTGTTGAGGGTCAGTTTTAGTGCCCAGGGTCTAACGGTTTTGATTGTTGGCGATGTTCCCCTGAAGGCACAGGTCGGTTCAGTTCTGGCATCTGAATTTGGCTCCCGTGTTCAGGTTGAGCGCACCTGCCTGGATGATAACGGTGTGCTGGTGACCGGCTGGGAGTTCTGGCAGCAACATCAGAGCGTGTTGCCCGCTCCTCAACTGCTGGCGATCGCCACGTTGCCCATTCCCTCCTTAGAAAATCCTCTGGTCGCGGGGCGGGTTGCCCATTACAAGCAACAGCGCCAGGATTGGTTTCGTCTTTACCTGCTACCGGAAGCGTTAAGCAAATTGCAGCAAGCGATCGCGCCCGTGCGAGAACGCCAGGGTGTAGTCGCCCTTCTGGATAGCCGTGTCGTTCACCGCAACTATGGCAATCAGGTTCTAGCTGCCCTCCATCCTCTAGCACGTCTCAGTTATCTAGATGCCAGTCTATTCAACCAATCAGACTGTTCCTTGCTTGAGTAGAGCCACCCCCATTCCTCACCTTATCCCTCCCACCTGCTAACTCCTGCATTTCTAACCAAGCCTCTACTTCATGCAAAAGGCTATTGACTAATATTCTCAAGTGTTTTTAATATTAGACTTGGTCTTCCTGCAACTTCATCTGAGTGAAAAAGTTCTTTTCTCATAAAAAAATATTGATTTGGTTATTCTGGATGGGTTCTTTGGGGCTACATGGACTGCTCCTCATGGTGCCAATGTCTGCTCCAGAGCAGCCAGTTGAAGAGAAGACCGTGAAGGTGGTTGCACGCCCCAAGCAACCTGTTCCGAAGCCGCCATCCTCACCGGTGATTGCCAGGAAGCCTCCTGTAGCAAAGGCAAAGCCTTCACCCAAGCCATCCCTTCCCCAGCGTCCCCCAGCCATCATTGCCAGTCCTACGCCAATCCCCACGCCGGACCCAACAGCAGAAGCTCCTAAACCCTCTCCCTCCCCCTCTCCTCAACCCGATCCATCTCCTACTCCAGAAGAATCTGGTCTGGGAAAATTGCTGTCCACCTTTGCGGAAGTTGATGGAGCCAAACCGGGCTGTCAAAATGGCAAGAAAGATTGCTGGCGATCGCAGAACACCCAAATGCGGTCAGTCGCAGATGACCTGAAGCAACGCTTTGAGGCTCAAGGTTACAAGATTGAGGAAAAGGATGATCTGTCCGAAACAGGCATGAAGATTTATGAGGTCTCAAAACCGAGTAAACCCCCTTCTTCCTACCTTCACTTTTTTTCAACTAGACAAGGAACCGTTTATTATCTTAACTCCGAGCCTTTGAGTGTTGCAGAACTGGAAAATATTGTTGGAGTGTGATGGTTGCTTGGGAACACCCTCAGCGTGGAGTCAAGCACTGATAGCCTGACCCGAGTTCCAATTTGTAAGGGATTTTCGGTGGTGCTGCGGGCGTGGAGCCTTAGCCCAGAGGGAACGACCACACAATAGCGATGTTCCCGCCCCAAAAACTGGCGATCGCGCACCACTGCCACCCCTGCTTCATCTGGCTCCAGGAAACAATCCTCCTGGCGAATCATCAAATCCGCCAGCAGTTCTTTAACCTCTGAATTTTGAGCCTGAGTACTCAAACCCAAACCATTCTCCTGCTCCTCTGCTCCTCCGCTCCTTTGCTCCTCCGCCCCTCTGCTCCCCTGCTCCTCTGCTCCCATCCTTACATCACTGCCATCAAAGCATCCCACCTCCGTTTCCCACCGTTGCCCATCCCACCGGGCAGGCAGAAAATTCGCCTGGGTGACAAATTCAGCCACAAAGCGGGATGCCGGTTCCTGATAAATCGTCTCTGGCGCTCCCAATTGCTCCATCTGCCCCTGATGGATGACAGCCACCCGATCGCAGATGGAAAGCGCTTCTTCCTGATCGTGGGTGACAAACAACGCAGAGGTTCCTGTTTGCTTCAGAACATCCCGAATTTGCTGGCGTAGCCGTAACCGCACCTGGACATCCAGATTACTCAACGGTTCATCCAGCAAAATCAGGGCTGGTTGGGGAGCAAGGGCACGGGCAAGGGCAACCCGTTGCTGTTGACCTCCCGAAATCTCGTGGGGATAGCGTTTTTCCAGCCCTTGTAGCCCCACCAGGGCGATCGCCTCTTCCACCCGTTGTCTAATTTGGAGGGGAGAGTAGCGGCGAAACCGCCGCCGATTTCTCAGTCCAAAAGCGACATTGCCTGCTACAGTCAGGTGGGGAAACAGGGCATAGTCCTGAAACACCATCCCTACATCCCGCCGTTCTGGTGGTAGCCAGTATCCGCCGCCTGCAACGGTTTGCCCATTTAGCTGAATGATTCCCGCCTGGGGTTGTTCAAATCCAGCAATTAACCGCAGTAGAGTGGTCTTGCCACAACCAGAGGGACCCAAAAGCCCTAAAATATCGCCCTGGTAGAGCTTTAAGCTGATATCACTGACAGCAGCAGGGGTTTGGGGAGAAAAGCGTTTGGTGACGTTCTCCAGTTGCAGAATAACGGACTGGCTCATTAGAGAATTTCAGGCAACCTGAGGCTTTAAACAAATTGTTGAGACTAATCATCAACAATTTCGGTACCTTAGTAAAGGAATTTCTGAAATTCTTTCTCATTAAATGGCTTGAAACACTGTGGTAAACCGCGATCTTCCCACCGCTCCCTCTCGCCTGACCCTCCAGGCTCCTTCGGCTTATCTTTGGACTGTGGTGGTAGGGGCGATCGCCCTACTGCTGGCGTTACCCGTGCTGGTTATCCTGAGTACGGTCCTGGCGGATGCTGGAGAGGTGTGGAAACACCTGGCAGAAACCGTTTTATGGACCTACGTTGCCAATTCCCTGTGGCTCATGTTGGGAGTCGGTGCCGGTGTGACTGTGATTGGCACAGGAACCGCCTGGCTGGTGACGATGTGCCGGTTTCCAGGTAGGTGGCTGTTTCAGTGGGCGCTACTACTCCCCCTGGCGGCTCCCGCATACATCCTGGCATACGTGTATACCGAGCTATTGGCGTTCTACGGGCCGGTGCAAACGGGATTGCGCAATGCCTTTGGTTGGGAAAGCGTGGCGGACTACTGGTTTCCCAATATCCGATCGCTGTGGGGAGCGATTCTCATGCTGACCCTGGTGCTGTATCCCTATGTCTATCTTCTGGCGCGATCAGCGTTTTTGAGTCAATCGGTTGCCATGAGAGAAGCCAGTCGTAATTTAGGTTGTGGACCATGGCGCAGCTTTTTTGCCGTTGCCCTGCCTCTGGCGCGTCCGGCAATTATGGCTGGGTTGGCGCTGGCATTAATGGAAACTCTGAATGACTTTGCTACAGTGCAGTTTTTCTCCGTCGATACCTTCACGACTGGGATCTATCGCACCTGGTTTGGGCTGGATGAACGGCTGGCGGCATCCCAACTGTCGGCGTGCCTGTTGCTGTTTGTGTTCTGGCTGGTGTTCCTGGAACGCTGGTCGCGGGGACGGGCGAAGTACTACCAGACAGTGAGTTCCCAGCAACAGATGGTGGGTTATCACCTAGGCTGGTTGGCAGCGATCTCCGCCTTCCTTGCCTGCTTGATCCCTGTCAGCCTTGGTTTTCTGGTGCCGGGAGGAATATTGCTCAAAATGGCGCTGGCAGACCCCAGCCAGTCTTTTGATCAACGATTTTGGAGCTTTGCCACCCATAGCCTGATCTTAGCCCTGGTAACGGCTGCCCTGGCAGTGGTGATTGCTATTGTGATGGCGTATGGTTTGCGCCTGTACCCTACTTTAGGAATCCGGCTGGCAACCCAGACGGCGGCAATGGGCTATGCGGTTCCTGGTTCGGTGATTGCAGTTGGTATCCTGGTGCCCATTGGGGGGTTGGACAATGCGATCGATGCCTGGATGCAAGCTAATTTCGGCATCTCCACTGGTTTGCTGTTGAGTGGCACCATTGCGGCTCTGGTCTTTGCCTACCTGGTGAGATTTCTGGCAGTTTCATTCAGCACCGTGGAGGCGAGTTTGACCAAAATCAAGCCCAGCCTGGATGATGCCTCTCGCAGCCTGGGGCATGGCACCCTTAGCACGCTGGTACGAGTCCATATTCCGTTAATGCTGGGCGGATTGCTGACCGCTGCAACCCTGGTGTTTGTTGATGTGATGAAGGAACTGCCTGCAACCCTGATTGTCCGTCCCTTTAACTTTGATACGCTGGCAGTCCGGGTCTACAACCTCGCCTCTGATGAGCGGTTGGCAGAGGCATCGGGGGCAGCCTTGGCGATCGTGCTGGTGGGGTTAATGCCCGTCATCCTGCTCAGTCTGGGCATGAGCAGAGCAAAGAGATCGAATTAACCGAAGGGGAGAGGGGCGAGTTGAAAGTTGAGAGTTGAAAGTTACAGCCGTTTTCATTTGAATTCACTACACCCCCCACCCTATACCCCCCACCCAAGATCGCCCCTTGCCGTAGGTTAGGTAGAGCGCCAGCGAAACCCAACACCCACAAACCACCTCCAGCCTACAGCGATCTACAATTTTGAAAAAGTGTTGAATTGCTCCTTTTGCGTAGTTAGTAATGTTGGGTTTCCTGTCGTCAACCAACCTACAAGTCGGGCGATCCTACTGTTACAGCGGATGGTTCGGCATCTTGGGGAGTTCCTGTCGCTTCCACTTAGCGACAACAGAGTCGCGGTAGAGTAAGGGCAGCACAGTGTTCTGGCCCATGTGCAGAAACTCATCGCGGGAGCACATCCTGCCCCTCTCAACAATAGGCTTGGCGCAAATCTTCTTGATCTTGGGGTGCTCGAAACTCGCGTCTATTTCATGTGCGAAGACGTTCCTCACTTGGCGGACTGCGTCGATTTTGTCGCGCTCGTCTTTTGTGATTAGTCCGAGGAGATATGCAAACTTGGTCTTCCCCGAAAGTGAGCCGAGGGGGGCGTAGGGATCTTCAAAGAGATCTTCGACGTCCTTCGAGTCAAGCAGGAAGCTCTTGATGATCCGTTGCAAGCACCCTTCAATATGCGAAGCAATAACTAATGTGATACCGCGATCACTCTCGCCAGCCGAGTGTTTCAGCACGGTCAGAAGCTCCTCGGCTCGCATCAACTCCCTTTGCTCATCGTCCGTCATAGGCGCTAAACCCTTCACGTCCTCGCTGGTTTAACGGTTCGGCTGAGCGGTTGTAAGTAACCAATCGCCTTCATCTTTCATCCTTCCCTTCTGGCAGCACTCTAACGCGAGCGTATTTCAAGCCGTTGACTCCCTGGAGGGGCTGGACTGAGCCTCGTTCGATCGCGCGATCGACCCATCCCTCTCGCGTCAAATAGCGCAGATATTGCTGATACTCATCCCATTCTTCTTCAGTGGAGTAAACCAGAGTCAGCATTCCTGGCTGAGTAATCCGAGTCTGAGTTTCCTCATCAATCGCCTTATCAATCCGCTTCTTCACAATTTCATAGCGGGTGTCGCGGGTGCCCCGCACATCAAATAACCGCTCCGTGGTTTCGTCATGAAAAATATCCACGGTTAAATCCTGCACCAGAATCAGGTGGGTTACCTGCATGCTGGTATCGTATTTTTGCTGTAAGCCCATTGCCGTGCGGGCACAGTCACAGACGGCTTGTAGCTGCTCATAACGCAGGCTGCGAAGCTGGAACCTACCAAACTTAGGGTCTATAGACTTTCCGGCATAAATCATATGGTCAATGCCATCCGTTGACTCCAGATCACAATAGTGGGGACTGATCTGCTGCATTTTTACCTGCCAGCGTTCCCAGGTTTCCCGCAACAAATTATTGATTTTGCCCACCATCTCGTCATAGCGGGTGCGTGCCCGGTACACACACTGATGGTCGTTATCACAGGCAGCCCGATAGGCATTGACGGCAGCGGCGGCGGCATCACCACACGCAGCAAAATAGTCGAAATACGACTCCAGATTGTCTCGCAGGTAGCGGATACCAGACACCTCTGCATCGACTGTGACAGATTCCTGCAAGCGCTGAACATACTCCAACAGGTCAAGGCGAAGTTGTTGACCCAGGGCTACCTCTTGAGCAACGCAAACCGCTTCTACCACTGCCAGCCCCAGACGAAACTGTTCTAGCAAATCTGTCTGGATTGCCCGGTTGCGTTCATCAGACGACCCACGAATATCTGAGATGCCATACAGTGGGTAGACTTCGGTAAACACAATCGGTTCGGGTGGCAATCCCAGGCTACGGTGCTCTGCCTCTTGAAGAAAACGCCATTCTACAGCAGGGTGAATATTGGTAATAAACCGTCGCTGCATTAGTTGTCGTTGGGCATCGGTCAACGCGGCTGTAAAGGTTGGGATCAATTGTTCGGCATGGCAACAGTCCAGAGCATCAAAATTATGGGGGCGATCGCTCAGCAGGGCAACAACCCCCACCACAGGATAGGAAATTTTGGATTTCAGATTTGGGATTTCAGATTTGGGATTCTCCTCGTCTCCCCATCCCCCCATCTCCCCATCTTCCCCATCCCCCTCGGCTCCCCATCTCCCCATCTCCTCCGCTCCCCTACCTGCAATCTGAGGCACCAGCGGAATCAGCAACAGAGATCGCACCCCCAACGCCAGTAACTTCTGCCCCACTTCACTGTGGCAGTTGTCTGCCAGGTCAGAAACCGCAAGCACCTGATTCGTTTGCACCGCTTGCAGGAAATGGGAGTTCTGCAAAGATTCGAGGGAGTAGGTGGAATGATCCAGTTCCTCACTCACTGAACCTGTGAAAAGGCGGGTCTGATTGCCTTCAATGCAGAGGATAACAGCATTTTGGGCACGGAAGAGTGATTGCATCTGCCCATTCACTTCGCAAAATTTCTCTGGCTGCAAAATCGAGTCCTGATTAATCAATAGCTGAGTGATTCGACGCATCGTTTCGCGATCGGTCACATCTACCCCTTCCAGCAGCAACCACCCTTCTACGCGATAGTTCTCCAGATTTAACCGCTGCTCTAACTGTTGAAACTGATGCGGGTCAGTCAATTGCCGTTCCAGTTGCTCGACTGTCATTTGCTGCAAGCCCAGATCAGCAAACTCATCCAACAGGGAATTTAAGCGAGTAATGGCTAATTGCTCAGACCGGAACCAGAACTCGATATGGCGGGGGGCTGCATAAAGGGGACTTTGCAGCGTCAACATCACTGGCTCATCCAGCAAGCGACAGCCACGCGGATCAACTCGGAAAAAATCCCGAAACACCAGATGTAACAAATGCCTGCGATACAACCGCTGCACTGCCACATGATCTGCTTCTGAAAGTAAGTGGTTCAGAACATCCCCCAAATTTCTCCCCAAATTTTCTGGGTTCTCAGCAGACAGGCGATCGCCCCCTATGCCCACCAGCTTGCAAAAATAATCGTTGGCATACCTCAGAGCCAGTGTGGTTGGTTCAATCACTGCCACCAACAGCCGACTACAGCGCTGAAAATAATTCAGCCAATCTGTGCGCTCTACCAAAGCCTGAAGTTGCTGAATTTCAGCCACATCCGGAAACTGAGCAGCTAATTTTCGTAACCCAAGGTTCCCTGCCTGCTGGTTTCGAGTTGGGTTTTCGAGAGGTTGAATATCCCGTGCCGTGGGGTTCTCCAGCGACACTCCAGCCACTGATTCAGAAGTGTGCATAGATCCGCAATTCCTATGACGATTCAGGTTTAAAGTCTGTCCAAAAAATCCCTGGATTGACTACGGGCTTTGGCAATTAGGGTTTTTCAGATAGGCTTTTAAGCTCTAGTTTGCCTCTTTTGCCTGCGTGAATCTACGTTTAAAGTACATTCTTATTCCTTCTTTCACATCACCCTTTTTCACACCTTCAGCTTTGTTGAAAATAGGGGAACATGGAAGTGATGGAAAAATTTGGAACGAGGAGAGCGGTAATCTATCTATTGCAATTCAAACGCTAGTGTACTGATTGACTCAGGGAAAGAAGCCATCACCTGCTTGGGAGCATGATATTTGATTGGGATGAAGCAAAAGCCAAAAGCAATCTTGTCAAGCATAATGGTTCCTTTGATGAAGCTGCTTCTGTTTTTGATGATCCGTTATTTCTGACCTTTGCCGACCCGGAACACTCCCTTCAAGAGCAGCGTTTCATTATTATGGGAGAATCAGCCAAAGGACGATTAGTAGTTGTCGCCTATACAACCGTGCAGGCACCACACGCTTAATCAGTGCCCGTCTAGCTACCCGTAAGGAACGTAAAGCTTATGAGTCAGACCTTTGAAATGGATGATGACTTGCGCCCTGAATATGACTTTACCCAACTTTCAGTTGTAGCGCGGGGTCAAGGACGAAAACGTTCCCCCCTAACTGTCCAGTTAGATCCCGATGTGGCAGCAATTTTTCCAGATTCTGGAGCAGTCAACGAAGGGTTACGCCTGTTGATGAGGCTGATTCAACGGTCATCACCTCAACCAAGTACACAGTCTGTAACTTTATCATAAGAGACTAAATGACTAGTTGTTAGCTACAAATACCCTCAAATGCTCCGTATCATCCCGTCGTGAAAAGCTTTTCTATAAACTTTAAATATTAGCTACGGGGGAGTGAGCACTCTAACCCTGTCACTCTGACATCTGCGCTAGTCTAACACCTGATACCCGAATCGTTCTGTCTAAGAGACACCTATGTTTGAAGCCCTTTCCGATCGCCTCGAATCTGCCTGGAAAAAGCTGCGCGGTCAGGACAAAATCTCCGAATCGAATATTAAGGAAGCCGTGCGGGAAGTCCGCCGTGCCCTGCTGGAGGCAGATGTTAACCTCCAGGTTGTGAAAAACTTTGTGGCAGAGGTGGAAACCAAAGCCCAGGGCGCGGAGGTTGTTGCTGGGGTGCGACCCGATCAGCAGTTTATTGAAATTGTCTACAACGAGCTGGTGGCGGTGATGGGGGGCGAAAATGAACCCCTGGCAGAGTCGCCAACAGCCCCCACCATCATCCTGATGGCAGGCTTGCAGGGAACCGGGAAAACGACGGCAACAGCCAAACTGGCGCTGCACCTGCGTAAGGAAAAGCGCAGCACCATGCTGGTGGCAACGGACGTTTACCGACCGGCGGCGATCGACCAGTTGATTACGCTGGGTAAACAAATTGAGGTGCCGGTATTTGAGTTGGGCAAGGATGCAAACCCGGTGGAAATTGCCCGTCAGGGGGTCGAGAAAGCCAGGGAAGATGGGATTAACACAGTCATCATTGATACCGCCGGTCGTCTGCAAATTGACCAGGATATGATGGCAGAGCTTGCCAGCATCAAAGAAACCGTGCAGCCTGATGAAGTGCTGCTGGTTGTGGATGCCATGACGGGGCAGGAAGCCGCGAATCTGACCCACACCTTCCATGAGCAGATTGGCATTACGGGTGCCATTCTAACCAAGATGGATGGCGATACACGCGGTGGGGCAGCGCTCTCGGTGCGGCAGATTTCAGGGAAGCCGATTAAATTCATCGGGGTGGGTGAAAAGGTCGAGGCACTTCAGCCCTTTTACCCTGAGCGGATGGCATCCCGCATTTTGGGCATGGGTGATGTGCTGACCCTGGTTGAGAAGGCAAGGGAAGAAGTAGACCTGGCAGAAGCTGAGAAGATACAGGAGAAGATCCTGTCTGCCAAGTTTGACTTTACTGACTTTTTGAAGCAAACCCGGCTGCTGAAAACAATGGGTTCTCTGGGCGGCATCATGAAAATGATCCCAGGCATGAACAAAATCAGCGACGACCAGCTTCAGCAAGGAGAGACAGAACTGAAGAAAGCGGAGTCAATGATCGGTTCCATGACGGTCGAGGAACGAAAGAACCCGGAGCTACTCGCCGGTTCACCCAGTCGCCGTCGCCGGGTGGCGCGGGGTTCTGGTCACTCAGAACGGGATGTGGGGGATCTGGTCAGCAAGTTCCAGAAGATGCGGAACATGATGCAGCAAATGGGTCAGGGCAATTTTCCCGGTATGCCCGGTATGCCAGGAATGGGAATGCCAGGAATGGGAGGTGGCAATCAAATGCCCCAACCTGGCTGGCGGGGGTATTCCAGCCCAAATCCCGGTGGGAAGAAGAAGAAAAAGGAGAAGAAGAAAAAGGGATTTGGAACTCTTTAGAAAGTACTTGTAAGTAATCGTTGTCGCTCCCCCTAAATCTCCTAGAAAGGGGATTTTAGATTTGTGGTTTGGACCCCTCTTTTTAAGGAGGGTTAGGGAGGAGCTAAAATAGTGTCCGTGGCGGTGGCAAAGTCCCAGGATACCGACTCTACTTGAGGTAGAAACGCTGTATCAAACTGTTACGAACGTTTGAAACCTTTAAAGTGCTAAAGGCTAGGAGTCTCGGAGATCCTTCACGTAGTGCTAGATAACAAATATTGAAAAAATAGGAAAACTGTGTTAAAGCAGAGCATTACAAACCTTTAGAAACAGACAGGAACGCCATCTTAAAGTTCACAATTCATTGTCCGAAAGAAAAGAAATGAGGATTTAATTTCTAGCTGTACAACGTCATAACCATCCACATAACTCATTCCCAAATTTGCCCCCAAATGCAACCCCTCACCCAAAATAGATACTACGGGGAATTCTCCCATAACTGACAATCCAAGGTCAGAGGCAAGATCACTGTAGTCTAACCATGAGCTGTTTTCCCGCCAACCGACACGATCGCCAAATTTTTCCCACTGGTCATTGTATGACCTTGGTCTGCCGCATTCAATCCAGATTTGCTTCTGGATGCTAAAGCCAAATTGCCCTCCGCTGAACTTGACCCACAGTTCGTCAATGGTTTGCAAATCCTCACAGGGAAAATTCTCGATGTCATCAACATCTAAATAGCCTCGCTCAGTGCATTCTGCGACCTCCAGCATGACACGGCTTGTCTCTTGGTCCGCTTCTTTCCAGCGTCCATTTGCTAGATAGTTGACTAGGACCTTATATCGTTCTGGCAACTGAACCCGCACAATTCTGATCGCGTTCCCTGGACTATTCACTGAGTTTATAAATGGGATGAGATTTCTACCATCTTCTTTAAAGAAGGGGACTTCAGCTTGTTCAGTTCCCCCTTTTTTAAGGGGGACTAGGAGGCATCTCAACTCCTCCTCATTAGGCAAGCGATAATCGTACACCCCTTCTTCTGCCTGCAACTCTGCTTGCGTGGTTAACCAGGCACAAAACCAGCGGGCATCCTGCCAGGAAATATCACTGACATATTGAGGTTCAACCATTTGGGGCAAAAACTGGGGTAGTAACTTCGGATCGGCTTGAGAATGGAATTTTTTATCTAGTTGGTCGCTGATAAACAGATTGTACTCATCCCAAGTAATAAAGCTGGAATCAATCTCCGTCTTGTCATCGACTCGGATCAGGTTACGAAATCGTTGTTCTAACCGAACCTTTGCTCCCAGTTCCCCAACCAGATGGGCTTCTCCCCATGCCTGTTCCAGTTGTTGACGGATGGCTGGATCAATCTTGCTTTTATCTTCCACCACCATCCGATGGGCCAGTTTTAAGGCACGTTCCCACAGATCTGGAGAGCTATTCAGGATAGCTCTAACTAATTCGTTGGCATTTGTCAGAGCTGCAAAAAAGCAAACTACTTCTTCCCAATTGGGGTTATGCAACTGTTCAATGATGAGGAATTCCCGATCTTTTAAGGACACGGCGGCTAAATATTCTTGAAAGGTTTTGTGGGAAAACTGGTACAAGTCGCTTTCACCACCTGCTAACAGTCCAGCGATGTGCTGAATTTCCCAGAAAAACTTTTGGGGAGCAAGTTTGGCATCAACATTGGTCCGTACTAACTTTTCCCGAATCCACTCAGTTCCCTGTTTGCATGTAAATTCGGTAGCATTGCTTTCGAGTAGTTTGAGTGCCACCACTTCCAACACTGCTTGGTTGTCTTCTGCCGTGGATAGGGTTAGCCTGGTTTCCCGTCTTTTCGGACGATCTTCTAATAACAGGCTAAAGATCTTTTGATAAAACTTAACACGCTGATGCGGCAACGACTCAAATGTTTCGTGCAAGGTCGCCACGATTGTAACCAGCAGCGGGTTACTGGCTAGCTCGTTAATAGCAGGGTTCTGTGCTAGTTGATTAATCAGATCCGTCGCTGCTTTTTCAGCCTCATCTGTGATCTGTGCTTCCACCTGTTCCCGTTGGAGGCGGCTACCGTCTGATTGAGCCTGATTCCTTCGCCAGAGTTCATCCCAGGTGCCCTGCATCCGAGCACGATACCATTTGTAGATAAAATCGCTTTTTTCCTCTCGGTTGAAGGGTTGAATTTGGACAGGTTGCACTCCCTCAAACAGACTACCGTCATATCCATGAGGGCGGGATGTGAGGATAAACATGCTGATACAATTCTGCATTTGCCAGTTAATCCAGTGGCTGACTTTTTCACGTTGTGCCTCTGGTACCTCATCCAATCCATCTAGCATCACCAGGCATTTTCCCCGCTCTAGGCGCTCCCTAAACCATTGGCTGGAGGGTTCTAACTCCCGGCAACGGGGCAAGTGTTTTACCTGCTCCACAATCAAATCGGCAAGGGAGGGAGTTTCATTCGTTTTAATTTGGGAATGAATGCTTCGCAGCAGCAGTAGAACAGGCAGGAACGCTTGGACGTTGTGAGATTGGAAAGAACCGTTAGCGTAGCTGAGGGTGAGGTGACGAGTAAGGGTGGTTTTGCCAAACCCCGGATCGGCAATGATAGCAATCCGCCGATAGCGAGAATGTTGAGGGTATGCCGGGTTTGCAGAGGGAGGGGGGAGCAAGTCCCAAATTTCTTTCTTAATGGCTGTGTGAGGATTGGCAATCCGGGGCTGGGCGGAATCGGTAATGATCCTTAGCGGGACAAACACTTCTTCCAGTGTCAGAGGTGGGAGATAACCTTTGAAACCTTCAATCTTGAGTTCATAACAGTTGACCTTGAGAGCTTCCAGATATTGCTTTTCAAAGCCTGACAGATTACTCCAAGTCGTACCTATTGCTTTATCAATGCTCTGGTCAATTTCTCTACCCAATCGTTCTCCTTTGGCACTCATCCCCTTCTTCAAAGGTTTCATCAGTCCTTCGCCAAAGCTTGTTAATAAACCTGCGAAAGCTGCAATAAGGACAGCGAGAAAGGCTTTGGGAAGTTCATCGATGTAGAGAAAGTAGAGAGCTGTTCCACCACTCCCAGTAACCAGCAGTTTGAGCAGGGCATCAGCCAATTTCTGGGAATTTTCTATTTTTATGTCAGTTCTTTTTGACTCTTCCTGGGGAAACGATTCTTCAGGCATAGAACATTATTGCGATCTCTTTCCCCAGTCTACAGAGAGAAAAAACTGTTCTCCAGAACAGATTGAGCTTTTTAGTTAAAAATGAAGTCCGCAGACAGACATCGCTATCATTGACTCTAGCGGTTTTTCCATCCAGGCAACCGAACCGCCGTTTAATGACAGGTTTCTAATGACGCCACGCTTACTAGACCTTCAGCCTGCTGAAGCCCGTTATCCAACTGGTGATGGTGAACTGTGGCAGAAACCTATGACCATTTATATGCCCTCATGATTGTCCTGGAGGTATTGCGTCAGTTTCTGGCAGGTCGTCAGGCAACCGTGTTGGGCAATCAGTATCTCTACTACGCCCAGGGGTTTCCACGTTTGCGCACCGCCGCAGACATCATGGTGATTTTTGATGTCCCTCCTGGTGGACGGTAGCTACAAAATTTGGGAGGAGGGGCAGGTGCCTGCGGTCATCTTTGAGATGACTTCTGAAGGAACTCGACACCAGGATGAGGGTTTTAAGAAGACCCTGTATGAACAGTTGGGAGTTCAGGAATACTGGCAGTTTGATCTCAAAGGGGAATGGATACCAGAACAGTTACGGGGCTATCGCTTGCGGGGAGAGGCTTATGAAGCTATCACGGATTCTCAATGTCAATCTTTACAGTTGCGGCTTGCGGCGGAGGGTAGACTAATCGGATTTTATCGTCTGGACACGGGGGGAAAAGCTGTTAATTCCTGACGAACTCGCGGCTGCCTTAGAGCAACAAAGAACTGCCCGACAACAGGTAGAAGAACGGGCTGAACGACTGGCAAAGCGGTTGCGAGAATTGGGAGAAGACCCGGATGTTATTTGAATAGAACCTGTAGCCTGATTAAGGGGATGGCGCGATCGCTTTCCCGTGATAAAATAATGAGTCTGTGATCTTTTTTGAGGGTTTCTTGCAGGTTGGCGGCTGACTCCTGTGCCTCAATTCTCTTTATCCTTGTCATTTCTTGGAAGAAAACACTTACACAACATGATCAAACTGCGATTAAAGCGATACGGCAAAAAGCGCGAAGTCAGCTACCGAATTGTGGCAATGAAAAGTACTTCTCGTCGCGATGGGCGTCCGTTAGAGGAATTAGGTTTTTATAACCCCCGGACTGATGAGACGCGGTTGGATGTACCTGCGATTGTCAAACGTCTGAAGGAAGGGGCACAGCCCACGGATACGGTTCGTAGTATTTTGCAAAAAGCCAACGTTTTTGAACAGGTCAATGCCTGAATCCGTTACGCAACCATCTTCTAACATGACTGCTCCAGACTATGCAGGGCTGGTTCGGTTCCTTGTGGAGCCGTTTCTAGAAGTGCCAGACTCTTTAAAGGTTGACTGTGAAGTTTCCCAGAGTAAGGCAAAAATCTGGGTTCGTCTGGCCTTTGAGGGGTCTGACAAGGGGCGTGTGTTTGGGCGGGGAGGACGAAACATTCAAGCGATCCGAACAGTCCTTGAGGGAGTTGCCCGATCGGTTGGCTATGCCGCCCACCTCGACGTTTATGGGGGGGTTCCCAATGCGCGGGATGGTGATGGTCACCATGAGGCACCGTCGGATCGATCGGGTTCCCGTCGCCCCGGTGGCAGAGGCGCTCCCAGACCACGATCGCGTAGCCACCCTTCTTGAGCTTAATGGCAGAACCTCTTGTAATCCAGTTGCCCAGTATTGAGAGTGCGATCGCCCTCGCCGGTGAGCGGGAAGAAAACTTGAAAACGCTGATGCAGCAGACAGGTGCCCGCTTGGTGTTGAGAGGGCAGGAGTTGTTGATTTCTGGGACAGACAAACAGGTTGACTTGAGTAGTCGCTTGGTGAGGGCGTTAGAAGACTTTTGGAGTCAGGGCAAGCCCGTAACGGGAGTTGATATTGTGACTGCCCGCCATGCCCTGGATACTCAACGTCAGAACGACCTCCAGAACTTGCAGCAAGATGTCCTTGCCCGGACTCGTCGAGGTGAAGAAATTCGGGCTAAAACGTTCAAGCAGCAGCAGTATATTCAGGCAGTCCGCCGCTATGACCTCACTTTTTGTATTGGTCCGGCAGGCACCGGAAAAACTTTTTTAGCGGCTGTGTTGGCGGTACAGGCGCTTCTAGACAACCAGTATGAACGTCTGATTTTGACCCGTCCTGCCGTAGAAGCTGGGGAGAGGCTGGGTTTTTTGCCGGGAGACTTGCAGCAGAAAGTGAATCCCTATCTGCGCCCTCTGTACGATGCTCTGTATGAGTTTATTGACCCGGAGAAAATTCCCAGTTTGATGGAGCGGGGAGTGATTGAGGTTGCGCCGATCGCCTACATGCGGGGACGAACCTTGAACAACTCCTTTGTGATTCTGGATGAGGCTCAAAATACGACTCCAGCTCAGATGAAAATGATTTTGACCCGGCTGGGGTTTCGTTCTCGCATGGTCGTCACTGGCGATCTGACCCAGACTGACCTGCCCCAGAGCCAACTTTCTGGACTGGCGATCGCTGAGAAAATTTTGCACTCCGTTGAGGGCGTTGCCTTCTGCCATCTATCGAAAGCCGATGTGATTCGCCACCCTCTGGTGCAGCGGATTGTGGCGGCGTATGAGCAGCATGAGAAGATCTGATCAGTTGTTAGTGGCTGGTTATTAGGTTGTTAGAAAAAGGGGAGGAGTGTTCGCCTTTGGCGTTCCCGCAGGGTGGAGTAAGGAGTGAGGGGGGTGAGAGGGAGCAATGCTGGTTTGGTTTATGCATGGGGCATCGGTCAGACAGGTGGGTTATGCAGATCCGCTGCGATCTCATCTGGTTGAGGAATTCTCAAATCGGGGACTGGCGCTACCAGAGTTTTACTCCAGCTTTTGGGGGGATGCTCTGGGCGATACGCATCAACTCTGGGATTGGGTGCAGCAGGATTTAGAAACATTCAGGTTGGAACACCCCCAGGTTGACATTGAGGATATCTTTCACTATCGGCAGCGGCGAGAGCAGTTGATCTCCGGCTTTTTCAATGATATTTTCACCTATCTCAACCCAGTACGTGGGAAAGAAGTCCGCCGCATCATTGCCATTCAGTTGCTCAACTTCCTGACCGACACCCCGTTTGAAGAAGACCTCCATATTGTTGCCCATTCCCTTGGCAGCATCATTCTATGGGACATTTTGTTCTCAGATATCTTTGCGCCCAACGACCCAGCATTCTATGTCCGCAATGTCATTAAAGGCTTGAGTGAAGCAGGTCAGGGACGAAAGGTGAGACTGAGGAGCGTCACGACCCTGGGTTCTCCTTTGCTCTTTTTTAACCAGGTGCTCAACATTGATATCCAACGGTTGAAGCAGTTTGCCAGTCGCTATATGGGCACCCCTTTACGCTGGATTAATGTCATCCATGCCTCTGACATCTTTGCTTACCCAATTAAAGCCAGCCTGGAACTGGAGGATTCGACCCTATATCTGCAAGACTGCTACCTGGGTGAGCGAAATTTTTTGAAGAAAAATATTGGAGATGTGGCAATGGCTCTGGGGCTGATATCGGAACACAGCCGGTATTGGCGTAGTAACCGGGTTGCCCGTTTGGTCACAGCTAATTTACTCGAAGAGTATGCTGTTTTAGAGCAGAACAGCCCGATTCTGGAATTGGGAGAGCTAGATTAGGGGCGAACTAATCATGTACCTTCCCATCTGGCATAATTGCCTCCTTCAGGTAAACGCCCTGGAGATTCGCTCCTTTCAAATTTGCATCCTTCAGGTTTGCCCGGTGGAGATTCGCTCCTCCCAGGTCTGCCATACTCAGGTTTGCCTGACTTAAATTGGCTTCCCGCAGATTTGCTCGACTCAGATTGGCGCTAATCAGGCTGGCTTCGCTTAAATCAGTCATGCTGAGCGTGCCTTCCCGCAGATCCGCCTCCCGTAAGTTAGCTCTGACCAGTGACGCTTTGTAGAGATTTGCGCCTATTAGGGTGGCGTTGACCAGATTTGCCTGGTGCAGATTGGCATCAATCAAATTAGTCATGCAGAGGTTCGCCAACTTCAGGTTAGCTCGGCTCATATTGCTGCCATAGAGGGTTGCCCCTACCAAATTCGCCATACAGAGGTTTGCCATGCTGAGGTTCGTCATGCTCAGGTTTGCCTCCCGCAAAGTTGCCATATTGAAATCGGCTTCGCGCAGGTCTGCTTTGTAGAGGCTGGCTTCCCAAAGGTTTGCCTTGTAGAGAATGGCTGTATAAAGGGTAGCGCCTTCCAACACAGCGGTACAGAGATTTGCCTCGCGTAAATTTGCCATGCTGAGATCGACCTGGCTCAAGTCGGCTTCGCGCAGGTCGGCTTTGTACAGATTTGCCTCGCGCAGGTTCGCTTTATAGAGAACGGCTGTGTAAAGGGTTGCCCCTTCAAGCGTAGCAATCCCCAGGTTTGCCCCTTCAAGGTTCGCCATGCTGAAATCTACACGGCTAAACGTTGCTTCTCGCAGATCAGCCCGACAAAAGTTGACTTCCCTCAAGTTGGTCTCCTTGAGGTTGACACCTTCGAGGTTGGGCTTATTTCTGGGATGATCTTGCCACCATTCGTTCCATGTTGCCACCCCTTGCTTGAGTAGGGCAAGGTGTCCCTCGTCAGCCATTTGTTTCGTACCTCTAGCTGCCACCAAAACTGTATGAGCAGGTGCCAGGTGTCAGGGTCAGGTATCAGGGTGCGAGGACTCAAGAAGAAACCAGAAGTCACCCGTCAGTCCTGTCTACTGTTCTAAACTTGCTGGCTTGCTGCCAGTAGAAATTGACTCCTGCAAGAAACCCTGTTGCTACCGTAAAAGTCCTGCTCCCAGTATTCCCAGACGGGTGTGATTCTACTCACGTTTTTTTACCCCGATGAGGTATTTACAGAACAGTGAAGCCAGGATTAAGCGTGGAACTACCGAGAGATTAACCGGCTCAGGTTTGGGATGTCTTCTGGCAGGATGGTAGTCAGGATTTCTTTGGTCAGGGAGGGCATGACTGCCAACCGATTTGCCTGCTGCTCGATGGTTTTCTCGAACAGGTTGCGTGCTAGGCGGGCATTGCCAAAGGTTCTGTCGCGGCTGTCGTATAGCTGATTGAACAAGTCGTATAGTTTTTCGCTGGCAGCTTCAGTGGGTTCAAAATGGCTGTCTTTGCAGAATTTGTTGAAGATGGCAACCAGTTCCTCTGGGGTGTAATCATTGAAGTAGAAGTAGCGGTTAAAGCGGGATTTTAGACCGGGGTTTGCCTCCAGGAAGGTCTGCATTTCGTCGGGATAACCAGCCACAATCACCACAAGCCGCTGGCGATAGTCTTCCATGCGTTTGAGCATCGTGTCGATCGCCTCTTGCCCAAAGTCCTTCTCTGAACCTGTCTCCAGGGCGTATGCTTCATCGACAAACAAGACTCCATCCAGAGCAGACTCTACAAGTTTGGACACTTTCTCTGCCGTGCCACCAATATGGGATGCGACCATACCGGCGCGATCGGTTTCAACCAGGTGTCCTTTTTCTAAAAAGCCGAGGGCTGTAAAAATTCTGCCCATTAACCGGGCAACAGTCGTTTTTCCGGTGCCGGGAGGACCGCAAAATACAGAGTGGAGAGAGACGTTTGTTTTTGCCAACCCCTGCTCCACTCGCACCCGTTGAACTTTCAAGAAATTTGTCAGCGTTTGGATCTCATCTTTGATGTTGTCCAATCCAATCAACTGATGGAGTTCATTCAGCACTTCCTCCAGCCCTTCTGTATGGAACATCAGGCTACCATCTGCGCCTTTTGGTGGTGGAATTTCTACTTCCGCATCATAAGTGTGCAGCAGCTTCCAGATCAGGGCGAGGGCATCGAGATCTTGCATGGTGCGTCGGTCATCGACCTTGATAATGACCTGGGCGAACTGATAGAAGGCGTTGACCACTTTATCCAGAAAGCGGGTGCCCTTTTCCTCATCCAGTCGGTTTAAGGCAGAGGGTAATACCAACTGATCTTTCTGGTTAGTTTCGTGGGTCAGGTCGAGGATGAGTTGGAGGCTTTCTTTTTGGTATTTCTGACAGATCTCGGTGGAGGTGTCCCACAGAGAAATAGCGGCATTGAGCTTTTCGGAGTCGTTTTTAATCAGGGCATAGACCAGCAAAAATGCCAGCAACTCTTGGGAGGTAATATCTCCTTTTCCACGCCCGCAAATTTGAACAATTTTTGCCAGGTCTTTCAGGATTAGCGTTTCGTAGTTTGCATTAACCTCTAGCAATGGCTCCAGGGCTTTATAGAGATCGCGAGCGCTTCGTTTCACTTCCCTGGTTTCCACATCTGGCTCCTTAAATTAATTTTTGGTTGCTATGCAATGGTTCAGAAAGCGGTTGGGGATTTAAATTCTTGTCTTGTTTGACCTGCCTTGTGCATGATAGCGGCTAGGAACAGGTTATGGTTCGTTAATCTGTTCTGAATCGTGCTGTTTCGACTTCTCGTTCAAAACTGGCTTCTACTCACCATATCGTTTCTATGAAAGCTACTCACATTCCTGTTTTTTCTGCGATCGCGTTGATGATTGCCTCGGTTAACCTGGGTGGTTGTAACGACACCGCCGCTCGAACGACGCAACCCACCCAAGGGGAAACGGTTGCCCCCAGTTTACAACCTGCAAATTCTCAAAATCAGAAACTCTCTGCAATTGATCAACCGAATGCTGGAAAAACTGCTGGGCAACCTCCTTCCAGGATTGCGAAAGACCCTACGCCAAACGATTTGTCTGATCTGGAACCCGAAGTTGGGGAGATTCAGGAGATTCAGCAGGGTGACCTCATGTGCTACATCACGTTCAAGGATGAGACTGGAGTCAAACGAACCGTTGGAGCCACGTTTGAACTATGCGAAAATTCGCAGCAGTTTATCAATCAACGAATGCGGTTGGTCTACGGGATTCGTTCGGTCAATGATTGCATGAGTGCAGAGCCTTGTGGCAAAACCCGTCGTGCCCAATTAGTGATTCAAATGCACCCTGTTGATTCGGAGGGGCGCTCAACAGATTCTGATTCTGTGATCTTAAAAAAACACTAAGAAACGTGGATTAAATAACCTGCGAGACTTGCAATTGCGTCTGCCCTCATCCCCAACCCTTCTTCCCAAGGAGAAGGGAGTAAGCTTCTTGTTCCCTCTCCTGGGGGCTACGGTGTATACAGATCTCGGCTTCGTTAGAAACTGGCTCTGGGGGACTTCCCCCCAGTCCCCCGCCTTTTGGGGTCCTAACTCCCCCAAAACCCCCGAAAGGGTCTAGCGTTGGGGCTTCAAGTCTAGCGTGACGGGAATCGGTCAAAAATGCCTCAAACTTCAAAGACAACCGCTCCCCTTGCCACCCGTATGCCATTGCTTGAAGACCCAGTGGAATGAGGGTTGCCATTCACGCCGAGATCGCATCGTTTTGGAGGGGGTGCGGGGGACGCAACCTGTTTTACGGGTGAGAACTGACAAAGCTTGTCTCGTGTTCTCACCCGTAAAAACTCTGCAACGGGGGGATTGGGGGGCTGCCCCCCAAGCAGGGTTTTGGCATTCACCGTTGACTCTGCGATCACCTACCGATTCAACTTTCACACTTGTGTATACACAGTAGCTCCTGGGGGAGAGGGCTAGTAGTCTGTGGCGTAAATCTAACTACCATGCCTTACGGTTGCCGAACTTCCGCCTTGCTGCACTAGGGTGAGGGCAAAAATTGCAGGTTATTAAATCCTTATCCCTAAGTGGACGATCGCAATTAGACATCGCAATTCCTGGTCTGGGGTGAATGGCAATGCAGTGCGATCGTCCCTCTCGCTGTGGATGATAGGTTCCGCTAAAATCGGCAAGACGGGTGAAAAGCTTACGGTGCCAACCTGACACCTATCACCTGCTAAGCCTGCTTCAAAATCCATTCCTGCAAAATGGGATTGACCCGTTCCGGCGCTTCATCCTGGGGGCAGTGACCGACTCCCGCCAGGGGAATGAACGTTTGCACCTGGGGGAACTTAATGAATTCTCGACCCAAGGCGATCGGCTCCCAGGGGTCATCTTCGCCCCACAGAATCAGAGCCGGACAGGGCAACACTTCCAACAAATCCTCTGGTAAGGGTCCCTGGGAATAGCCCGTAAATGCCAGAAACACCTCCGCCGCACCAGAATCCCTCGCCGGAGCCAGCAGCAGTTCAACCAGTTCATCCGTAACCGCATCTTTGCAACTATATGCCTTGAGTAGAATCTTGCGAACGGTTTCAGTCCGAGCAAGCTGGTTAAAGAACGCTTTGCCAATTCGCTTTTGCTTCAGAATGCGCTGGAGTAGGGGAGCACCCAGCCGTTTAAACCAGGGTTGGGTGGCACGGCGGCGATCGTGTAATAGACGCAGGGTGCAGTTGATCATGGCAACCCCGCGAACCATGTCTGGGTTGTCCACGGCTGCTTGCATGATGGCAATACAGCCAATTGAGTTGGCAACCAGAAAGGCAGGTTCCCCCACCACCTCCCGGCAAAAGTCGGCAATTTGTTGCCCCCAGGTTTCAAAGGTATATTCCACCTGCTCACCAGGTTTGAGGGGACCGGGAGTAGGCTTTGCCGCCCCGCCAAACCCAATCAAATCCAGAGCATAGACCCGACAGGTGGATGCCAGCACTGGCAGATTTTTGCGCCAGTGGCAGAGGGATGCCCCAAAACCATGAACCATTACTACAGCGGGTCCCTGATTACCCTGAGTCTGATAGGTGATCGGAAATCCCTGCCAGAGCCAGGTCTTGGTGGCGATCGCGGAGCTTGCGGAAGAAGTGGTTGCAGTCATGGAAGCGTCGTAAATAAACCCAATAGCCAGCCTTTCTCCCTCTATTCTGCCAAACTTTTCTTAACAAAACTTGAAAGAGTGAGAGGGGGAGGGGAGAGGAGTGAGGAGTTGTTAGTTGTTAGAAGGTGGTCATTGGTCATTGGTCATTGGTCATTGGTCACTGGTCACTGGTCACTGGTCATTTTCAACTCTCAACTCTTACTCACCCCCCTCACCCCTCAGTAGCCGATTCAGCAAAGTCTGTGTCAGGATTGAGTGTTACTTTAATTCATTCCTGCCATGCTGGTGCAAACGCCTGTTTCCGATTTGCCATTTCTCGGTAGCGACTTTGCGGTGGATTATGACAATGCCCGTGCTGTAATTCTGCCGATTCCCTACGAAGCCACTACTACCTATCGTCGGGGTTGCGAGAATGGTCCTGCGGCGATTTTAGATGCGTCTCAGCAGGTTGAGGTCTATGACGAAGAGCTTGACCGGGAGATGTGGGAAGTGGGGATCTGGACGCATGGGGCGATCGCCGACACGCGCCACAATCGTAAAGTCCCGGCGGAAGAAATGTTGAAGGTGACGCAAGAAACTGTCGCTAAACTGGTCAAAGCTGGTAAGTTCGTGATTGCCCTGGGGGGAGAACACAGCATTACCACGGGAGTCGTTGAGGGATGCCGTCAGGCTTATCCTGATGAAGCTTTTACAGTTGTGCAGGTCGATGCCCACGGCGATTTGAGACATGAGTATGAAGGCTCAATCCATAACCATGCCTGCATCATGCGGCGCGTCCTGGACATGGGCTTACCGACCTTACAAATAGGTATTCGCAGCATTTGTAAGGAAGAAGCCGATCTAATTAAGCAAAAGCATCTGGCAGTGATTCGGGCGCGGGAGATTGCCACCCAACCAGACTGGATGGAGCGGGCACTGGGCAGCATCAAGACTGAAAAAGTTTTTATCACCATCGACCTGGATGGCATTGACCCAACTCTGATCCCCGGTGTGGGCACTCCTGAGCCTGGTGGGTTGAACTGGTATACCCTGCTTACCTTTTTACAGCATATTTTTGAACGTCATCAGGTGATTGGAAGTGATGTCATGGAACTTGCCCCCATCACAGATTCCGTGGTTTCAGAGTTCACTGCCGCTAAATTGGTCTATAAACTGATTGGATATCAGGCAATGGCAAAGGGATGGTAGTTCATGGGTACTTTGATTGGCGGTTACGCTCCAGACTTTGAAATACCGGGAATTGATAGCTCGGTTCATCACCTTGCCCGCTACCTGGAGCGATTTCGAGCGGTAGGAGTTGTTTTTATCTGCAATCACTGCCCCTATGTGCGGCTCTACGTCGATCGCCTGAAGCAGATACAGGCAGAGTTTCAAGACCAGGGGTTTACCCTGATTGGCATCAACTCCAATGATGCGGAGCAATTTCCTGATGACAGCTACGAGAATATGAAGAGTTTTGCATCTGACAATCATCTGAACTTTCCCTACCTGCGAGACGAGACTCAGGATGTTGCCCAAACCTTTGGAGCTAAAAAAACACCCCATGTCTTTCTCTTAAATCGGGAAGGGGTTCTTTGCTACAGCGGGTGCATTGACGATAACCCAAATGATGCAGGCTCGGTTCGGGTCAACTACTTGCGAGATGCGATCGCCAAAATTCTGAATGGAGAGTCGATTACTCCCACCAGTACAGAAGCGGTTGGTTGCTCAGTAAAGTGGCGGACGTAATGGTGTAGAATTTAACACCATCTACCTATATTAGGTATGCCTGACGACTTGCCTCTTAGTGCTATCTTAAGGTTTAGGTACAGACTGGAGTAGAGACAGTAATCACCACATGGGATTAACTTACCAGCGGGTTCTACTAAAGCTAAGCGGCGAAGCCCTGATGGGCGATCTTTCCTATGGCATTGATGCAACGATTGTTCAAGATATTGCCCAGGAAGTAGCGGATGTCGCTGCTAGCGGTGTTCAAATTGCGATTGTGGTTGGTGGCGGTAATATTTTCCGAGGCGTAAAAGGCGCGGCTTCGGGCATGGATCGGGCAACGGCTGACTATATCGGTATGATTGCCACCGTGATGAATGCCATGACCCTCCAAGATGCTCTAGAGCGGATGGATGTACCCACACGGGTACAAACTGCAATTTCCATGCAAGAAGTTGCAGAGCCTTATATTCGGCGGCGGGCAATGCGTCATCTGGAGAAGGGACGTGTGGTTATCTTTGGGGCAGGCTCCGGCAACCCCTTCTTTACCACCGATACGACGGCTGCCCTGCGGGCGGCTGAAATCGGTGCAGATGTGCTGTTCAAAGCAACTAAAGTAGATGGTGTTTATGATTCTGACCCACGGGTTAATCCTCAAGCCCGTCGGTTTCAAACACTCACCTATGGACATATTTTGACCCAAGATCTGCGGGTTATGGACAGTACTGCCATATCCTTATGTAAGGACAATAATATCCCTATCATTGTGTTTGACCTCTCAGTTAAAGGGAACGTGCGTCGGGCCGTGATGGGAGAACAGATTGGAACCCTTGTCGGAGGTTTTTGTGAAGTTAGCTGACATTGAAGACCATATGCACAAGTCAGTTGAGGCAACTCAACGGTCTTTCAATACCATCCGCACCGGGCGGGCAAATTCATCCCTTCTGGATCGAATCACGGTGGAATACTACGGTGCGCCGACCCCCCTCAAGTCTTTGGCTAGTATTAATACCCCGGACGCTTCAACCATTACGATTCAGCCCTTTGACCGCAGCAGCCTGGGCTTAATTGAAAAAGCGATTCAAATGTCCGATTTGGGGCTAACTCCCAACAATGACGGTTCGGTCATCCGGTTAAACATTCCGCCCTTGACCAGCGATCGCCGTAAGGAACTGGTCAAACTTGCCGCCAAGTTTGCTGAAGAAGGCAAGGTTTCTATCCGCAATATTCGTCGGGATGCCGTTGACTCGGTTCGTAAGCAGGAAAAGAGTAGCGACGTTTCTGAAGACGAAGCACGGGACACTCAAGATAAAATTCAAAAGCTAACGGACAAGTATATTGCCAAGGTAGACGAGCTACTGACTGAGAAAGAGAAGGATATTACGACGGTTTGATGTTGGTTTTGTTGAGAACTTGTTGATAACCAACTTCACAGATTGGACTGATTGTTACCTTGATGGTCGCCACGGTCTAGTCATCCCATAAATCTTTCAGGTCTTCCTCAGTGAAGGGCGTGCGGTTGGGTGAGCGGCGGAGGCTCTCAATCCAGCGTTGGCAGCGTTCCCTGTTCTCTTTCCAGTCTGGTTTATCTTGAGTCCAGGCAACAAAGGTTTGAAAGTCGGTAATTGCCCCCTGGGTGTCACCCATCAACGCTCTGGCAATTCCTCGGCTGTCACGGTAGTAGGCGATGGAGCCTTCGGGGGCGATCGGTCTACAGATTCATCATTTTCAGGTAAGGTTGGCTGGAAATCTTCTGTTGATACCTCAACAATCGAGCGCGCTTTCTGGATAGTCTTTGGATCACTAATTGATCTTATAAAAAACTCAATTGCTAAACATCCAACAAAGGAGTTTTGGCGGTGAACTTCAGCAAGTAACTCTGTTGTACGCTGCAATCGTAGCTTTTCTAGCTCATTCGCTTTTAACAGCCCAATGGTTATAGCGGATGAGAAAATAGCTAATAGGGCTGGCACAAGAGGAACCCACCAGCCCATCAGAAATGCCTTGTAACAAATGATGATCAACCCAAAACCCAGTAGAACGACTACTAAAATCCCCTTCTGAGACGAGCGTATTTTCCAGGCTACCTCGGCAGCTAAATATGCCCACACCACAATCCACAACCACTTTAATGGTTCAGCCCAAACCTGGATCATTCCACGCTCATCCAGTGCAGCGCTGAGTACCTGGCTGACAAACTGTGCCTGGAGTTCTACCCCAGAGATGGGTTGGGGAGATTGTCCAAGGCTATGACTGTAGGACGTGTAAAAGAAATCCTTCAAGCTAATCGCAGTGGAGCCAATCAACACAATCCGATCTCGTAGCATTGCTGGCGACACACGTCCTTCTAGCACATCGTTCATGGATACCGTGGGAATGGTGTTGATAGGTCCCCTCAAATTAGCCAGAATTTGATACCCGCCATCGTCTGCCCGAATGTAAGCCCCATCGTTTGTTTCAAAGCGGCGAAACACTACATTTCCAAGCTGTAAATAATCAGAGTTACTGATCGCTGGTTGGGGAGTGATTCCTTCTGCCTTGAGATAGAGTAGCGACAGTTTCAGAATTAAGCTTTCATGAGTTTTACCGTCGTCTACTGTCCAGTACAGTAGCCCTCTCCGAACTTTGCCATCCGCGTCAAAAATCAAGTTATTAAACCCGACCTGACCGCGATCGCCCAGGATTGGAGGTGCCGGTATACCCGCACTGTCCCGATCCTTAATCTGTTCAATGCCAACTAAGTGAGGTATCTCTCTGTACGCCTTGAGCAGTTCTGCATGACCGGGTTCAACGGGTAAGTCCCGATAAATATCCAGTCCAATGGCACGGGGTTGGTAGGTTTGAATCTTTTGTAGCAGTTGAGCCATCGTAATATCGGGCAGGGGCCACTGCTTCGCTTTTTGCAAATCAGCTTCGTCAATACCCACTACCACAAGTCGTTTATCCACCGGTTCTGACGGACGTAGAGAGAAAAACTGATCCAGAGCTGTCCACTCCCATGTCTGCAAAATTCCGGTGAGGCGTATGATTCCTACACAACCTGCTACTGCTAAAGCTGCCACTCCAGCCTTCAAACTGATCCAGCTTTTTGGGTAGGCTGCTTCACGACTGGCTTTCTTTTGCACATCCGCTAGAATTTGGTTTGCCTGTTCTATATGAGTTAGCCTGTCTTGGCTCAGCTTTTCCCGTAACTCTGCCTGCTGTCGATGTTTGCGCTCTAGAGCGAGTTCATTAATCAACTCACTGAGTTTAGATCCCTTTTGCTGGCGAATGAAGGCAGCGAGATAGTCATGTACCAGTTGATAGCGGTCTTCTGGAGCTTCCGGTAACAGCAGCACCAATCCAGAATCGACAAAGATACGCAGCACCAGATCGAGGGATTGATCCGTTTCAACCCGGTGGGCGGCAAACTCCTGCAACTCTTTCTGCAATTCGGCGCGGGTTTTCAGGGGACGGGTGCCCTTCTCATCCGTTAGCAGATACAATACCAGTTCCGCCATCTGCTGGTTTTCCTGACCGCAACTGTTCACCACGGCTTGCAGGTAGCGTTCCACCAGGGTTTCCTTGGGCTGGTCTCCCAGCGCCCGGTACTGCACCAGGGTTGTGATCTGGTCTTCCTGGAGCTGTGCCCCCACCACCTGAAGTTCGATCGGGCGTACCTCGCCCAAATCACTGGCTAAGTCCTGGACCAGTTGCTCCACCAGATCCGGTTCCAAGTAGAAGCGGGCACATTCCGTCAGGTTCTGGATAATGGCGCGGGTATCGGCAGCGGAAAAGTTACCCAGGTAATAGCGCACATTCTGACTCAGAATATCGATGCCAGTTGCCTCAACCCCTCCCAACCGACCACATTCCAGCATGAAGTGGAGGTAGTCTTCTCGCAAAGACAGAATCACCTTGACTGACAGGACTTGCAAACAACCCGCCAGAAATTGGAAGAAGGGACGACGCTGTTCCGGTCTGGGATAGGTGAAGAAGAACTCTTCAAACTGGTCAAAGATCAAAATGCAGCGCAGGTGCCGTTGCTCCAGATGGCGCAGTTTCTCGACCAGGGTTTCCACCGTGGGCTTGTGTCCGTCAACAGAATCGTCGCCCAGGGCTGGGGTTAGTCGTCGGTCTAGCTCCTCTTCCCAGTGGGTATAGACCCGCAGGACGACGGGTAAATTTTGCTGGTAGCCGATCGCCTGGTGCCTTAAAGCAGGCACCAGCCCCGCATTGACCAGCGAACTTTTGCCCACCCCCGAACTGCCGTGCACCACAATCAAACGATAATCATTGCGTCCAATCCGTTCGATCAGTCGCTCCAGGTCTTGCTGCCTTCCCGCTGTGGCAATTTCGGGGGCAACCATCCCCTTCGGACGCACAGGTATCTGCCCAGCCTCCAGCTTTTCTGGATTGATTGCCTCCCGCTTCGGTTGTAACCGTCCCGCTCCCACAAACGCCCGAATCCCATACTGCTGCTCAATTGACAGTCGCTCTCGCTTGACCTCAAACGCCTCCAGGTAATGCTTCTGCTCAAAGTAAAGCTCTCCCAAGGTTTCCAGGATATGGCGGTAGATGGTGGGTTGTCCCTGATCTCCCAATTCCCTGGCTTCCACCAGATGAGCGATCGCCTCCTGAGGTTTGCCCAGCTTCCGCGCTGCCCACGCTAGATAGAGCAGGTACAGGGGACGGAGCCACTGGCTTTCCGGCGGTAGGGTTTTCACCGTTTCCAATACCTGGCGGGCAAGGTCGTATGCCTCCCCTGCTCGGTCTTGCCGCAGCATTGCCTCCGCCAGAAAGCCCTGGGCATAGACCAGCCGAAACGAACTGGGAGCCACCGCTTGCAGATCCAGCGATCGCCGCGCCAGGGTTTCTACCTCGCTCCAGTGCTGCTGACTGTTGAGTACCCGCATCAGTCGATTCAGGCATTTGGCAACCAGATCAGGACGGTTTGCCTGCTCAAACTGGGCGATCGCCTGCTTTAACGATGTACTGATAGTTTCCCAATCCGGCGGCGGCTCTTTTGTCTGATCCAGCAGGCTGTAGCCACGCCGCCCCAGGAAGTAGTGGATCAGCCCCCGCTTGAGTTGAGCATTGGGAGCGGTGGCAGCCTGGTTCTGAGATTTGCCGTCCTCTTCCCGGTTTTGCCAGAAGCTCAGGCTTTGCTCAAGCTGGCTCATTGCCGCCCGATCATCCTCGACCCATAAACCCTGTACCAATGCCAGGTCAGCCTGTAACTGGGGTTCCAGCAAAACCTGCCCTGCCTCAAGCTCCTGCAAGGCAGCGTTTAGTTCTCCCCGATGTAAAAAGCCCAATTCTCCCACCTGGGATAGCAGATCCATAAAGGAAAGTTCAGGCTTCTCCTGTAGCAGGTGGGACCACAGCCGATCCACTCCCTGCCGAAGAGAAGACAGGAGGGCATCCGGGGGAATGGTGAACTCAGTGGTCGTCGCCCAACTTTCAAAATCGGAAGCCAGCCGCATCAACTTCTGGTGAATCTCATCCGTGACCCACACCACCAGAGGGAAGGGGAAATGGGTGCGAAACTCTTCCCGCACCTGATTCGTCAGGCTCAGCAGATGATCCAGATCCTTCACCGCCTCCAATCCAAAAACCAGTACTCCTCCCGGTGGTTCGTTGCCCAGGGCATCCCGAATAGTCGTATACAGCGTTTGACTGGCAGGCTGGAGCGCAATTTCCTGCAACGGCATCGTACAGATCTGGTGAAGCTGCTGAACCATGCGATCGCGCAACTTTGCATAATTACACCGTGCCAGGATGAGCGAAAACTTCCCGGCGGAAGACTCGATCGCCCACGCCAGTTCCTCCAGTGCCTGCTGGTTGTGAACAATCATCTCCTGGGAATCGACCGGGTCATTCATCGCCTTCTACTCCACTGTTTTAGTCCCCCTGGAGTTCCTCCGCCTCTGCCAGGATAGGATTGACATCAAACCAGGACTCGCCGCGATCGCGATACTCAAACACTAACCGACTCCGAATCAGTGTCTGGTAGCCCTGGTCGCCGCTCACCTTCTTCCGCTGCCGTACCTGGCGCAACAACTCCCACTCATCATCGGAGATGGGCATCATCATCTCATTGCGGCGGGCACGAATCACCTCCTCCAGCATTTCACGGGAAAGGGGAACCTGCCTTCCCTTCTTAATCCAATCATTCAATAGCCGCAGCAAATCCCGCACATGCCCACCACTGATGCAGCACAACCGTTCCAATGATGCCGGACTATCAAAAACCTCTGGGATCTTTTCCAACCGCCTACTTTCCTCCAACTCAGGCAACGCCCGTGCCATCACCATCTGTTGCAACAGGGTCAGTCCTTCAACACATGCCTGCCCATCGCGAAACTGCAAGGGCACCATTGGCAGTACCTTTGGTTCCTCATAACGCTGGGTCAACATCCCATACTCATTCGAGAACTTCAGTGCCAGCGGCATCGTATAGACCAGATGGCAACGAAGCCGGGTGAGACATTCACTCTGGTCAATGAACAGATATTCCTGTTGCGGTCGCCCAAAGGATTTGGCCCGACTGTCGATCCGGTCCAGATTATCGACAATCACCACCAGCCCCTTCTTTCCCCGCTGTTTCAACTGAGCGATCGCAGGCTCCAGCAATTCCTGATTGATGGCATCCAGCAGCTTATTTTTTTGGGGTCCGAGAAACTGATTCAGGCGATCGCGCAGGGTCTGGTCATTCTTTGCCACCAGGGTCAGTTCAGCGATTCCAGCGGATAGGGAGACTTGTCGCTGATCTGTATCCACTCCAACTTTGGTACCCAGCAGATTGACCCCCGCCTTCACATTTACATCTGTCAGCAGCACTTTCTTAGTTGCCGCTAACAAGGCTCGAAAGCCTGTTGCCTGCGTGTCTAAATTTGCCTGTTCTAAACTCTCACTCACCCGCTTGGCGATCGCCAGCAGCACATCGCCAATGTCCACATCTGCCATCTCCAGGTCTTCACTAGACTCGAAATAAACAACATGGAATCCTTCTTGCTCCAGTTCTGCCTTCAGCCGCAGTAACTCCGTGGACTTACCACAGCCAATGTGCCCCGTAAACAGCACACAGGTTGGTTCATCCGGCGAGAAGAAGGTAATATTCTCCCTCAACTCCTCAATAATCTTGCCGCCTCGCACGGAAGAAAAGTCAATATAAAACTTTTGATCCTCAAGGTTCCCTGCAACTAAGGTTTTACTGGGGTTGGTTGCCTGAAAGAACCTCTTTAAATCGATAGTCATAGAATTTTCGACAAGAGATTTGTATGGTTATAGGCTAACTCTAACCAGAGAATTTGTAGACAAATCTCAAACCTTCTCAAATATTAAGCCGTACAGCCTTTAGCCTACTTCCCCTGCTCTCAACCCTTCACTTGCCCACCTGCTCCCCGCTGATCACGGCTAGTAACTCTGAGGGATTCGCCACCAGCGGATTGTGCAGCACCATCGTCGTACTGGAATTGCACTCAAACCCAATCCGCTCATAGAACGACTGCTGGTGGGTGGTCATCAAGTAAATGCGCTCGACTCGGCTCATGCGAGGATGGGCAAGTACGGTTTCCACCAATCTACGTCCTAAACCTGCCCCCTGGTAGTGGGGATGAATCACTACATCCCAAATCGTTGCCCGGTAGATGCCATCCGACGTGGCTCTGGCAAAACCAATGAGTTGTTCCCTGTCCCAGGCGGTAATCACCGGCTCACTGTTAGCGATCGCCACCGCCAAATCCTCTGCCCGTCGATCCTTTGCCCAAAACGCCGCCAGTTTCAACAATGTTCTAAGTTGTTCCAGGTCTATCCGTTCCTTCTGGTCACAAAACTGAATATGACGACAATCCATCCTGGCTATTGAGAAACAATAGGGTGTGCATCCTCAAAATAGTGCAATTTTCCGAAGTCTGGTTCATGCAGATGGTGGATTCTGCCCATGCTTTAGAGATTGGAAAGACGGGAACAGCCAGTTTACAGGGGTTGAACGGACGTGAATTTGTGGTCACTGTCAGAAAACCATGAAATTCTCACAGCAGAGTCGCTAAAATACACAAGAGTAGGTGTGTTTGGATCAGGTTGCCTACTAACTTGCGAAGGATTCATTAGTTCCCTCAGTTTTCCTGGTAAAGCGTGCGTTATTCGGTTCGTCCCCACTTTAGAAGTGCTAAACAGCGTCCACCCCGTCGGGGACGATCCATTACTGTTTTGCTCCTACTTCTGCTAATTTGGAGCATTTGTTTGGGTTGGGGATTGTCCCTGGCAGCGGAACCGTCTGTTGTCAACCGGATTGCTCAAGAAACAAATCCATCTGAAGCTGCGGTCTCTGGTACCGCGATCGGTACGGTAGACGCAGTGCCCGATCGCCTTAAAGCAGGGCAAACCCTTTACCTGGAAAACTGTGCCACCTGCCATCTTGGCTTACCACCCGCTGTCATGCCCACGGAAACGTGGCGACAGTTGTTACAGGACTCTCAGCATTACGGGGTTGACCTTCAGCCATTGACCAGCCCGTACCTGCAAATCGTTTGGGAATACATCCGCTACGCTTCCCGTCCCCAGTCTGAACAGCAACAGACTCCCTATCGGTTATACCAGTCCAACCATTTCAAAATCCTCCATCCGCGAGTCAAGCTACCATCACGACCTGGTCTTTCTAGCTGCATTTCCTGTCATCCCGGTGCAGGCAACTACGATTTCCGAACCTTAAGCAGTGAGTGGCAGAACGCCCCTTGAAAGGCTGAAGGATGAAGGATGAATCGAAAGGACATTTCAGCCTTCAGCTTTCCTACTTCCAATCCTTTGCCTTGCTCAAGTTTTTTTGGAAATTTATCACTTTCTGCCATGCTAAAGACTCTCTTCGGCGACCCCAACGCACGTAAACTCAAAAGATACCAGCCCATCGTCACGGAGGTTACTCTCCTCGAAGACGAAATTAAAGCATTGTCTGACCAGGAGCTTCAGGGCAAAACGGTAGAGTTCAGACAGCGGATTGAAAAGGGCGAGTCCCTGGATGACCTGTTGCCGGAAGCCTTTGCTGTGGTCCGGGAAGCTGGGCATCGCGTTTTGAACATGCGCCACTTCGATGTTCAAGTCCTGGGCGGCATGATCCTGCACGATAACGAAGGGGGACGGGTTAAGGGACATATTGCTGAAATGAAAACTGGGGAAGGGAAAACCCTGGTTTCAACCCTGCCCGCCTATCTCAATGCCCTGAGTGGAAAGGGTGTTCACGTTGTCACCGTGAACGATTACCTGGCACGGCGAGACGCTGAATGGATGGGGCAAATTCACCGGTTTTTGGGCTTAAGCGTTGGGCTGATCCAGCAAAATATGAGCCAGCCTGAGCGCCAGCGCAACTATAGCTGCGACATTACCTATGCCACCAACAGCGAATTGGGGTTTGATTACCTGCGCGACAACATGGCAACCTCCATGGCAGATGTGGTGCAGCGGCCGTTCAACTATTGCATTATTGACGAAGTTGACTCCGTCCTGATTGACGAAGCCCGGACTCCTCTGATTATCTCAGGACAGGTTGAGCGTCCCAGTGAGAAATACATCCGGGCATCGGAAGTTGCCGCAGCCCTGATCCGCAAAGAGAACGAAGACGACCCCAATGGTCACTATGAAGTGGACGAAAAGCAGCGGAACGTCATCCTGGCGGATGAGGGCTTCATTGAAGCTGAGAAGATGCTGGGAATGACGGACCTGTTTGATCCCCAAGATCCCTGGGCGCACTATATCTTCAACGCGATTAAGGCAAAGGAACTGTTCATCAACGATGTGAATTACATCGTCCGCAATGACGAAATTGTGATTGTTGATGAGTTTACGGGACGGGTGATGCCGGGACGACGCTGGAGTGATGGTCTGCACCAGGCGATCGAGGCAAAAGAGCGGGTTGAAATTCAACCGGAAACCCAAACCCTGGCAACCATTACCTATCAGAATTTTTTCCTCCTCTATCCCAAGCTGGCAGGGATGACAGGAACCGCGAAGACTGAGGAAGCCGAGTTTGGTAAGATTTATAACCTGGAAGTTGCAACGATTCCCACGAACCGTCCCAATGTTCGGAAAGACCTTTCTGATGTGGTCTATAAGACAGAGGATGCCAAGTGGAAAGCGATCGCCAGTGAGTGTGTTGAGATGCACGAACTGGGTCGCCCGGTGCTGGTCGGTACAACCAGTGTGGAAAAGTCAGAATTGCTGTCGCGCCTGCTGTACGAGCGCAAGATTCCCCATAACCTGTTGAATGCAAAGCCAGAGAACGTTGAGCGGGAATCGGAAATCATTGCCCAGGCAGGACGAAAGGGCGCACTGACGATCGCCACCAACATGGCAGGGCGGGGAACGGACATCATTCTGGGTGGTAATGCCGAGTATATGGCACGCCTGAAGGTACGGGAATATTTCATGCCGCGTATCGTGCAGCCAGAGGATGAAGACAGCTTTGGCGTTACAGATGTCCCCGGTGCTGAACACAAACGGGGTGGTGGACAGGGCTTCGTTCCTGGGAAGAAGGTCAAAACCTGGAAGGCATCGCCCCAGATTTACCCAACCCAACTTACGAAGGAGACTGAAAAGCTGCTGAAGGCAGCGGTTGATTTTTCCGTTCAAACCTATGGTGAGCGGTCTTTGCCCGAACTGGAAGCAGAAGATCGGGTTGCCGTCGCCTCTGAAAAAGCACCCACCGATGATCCAGTGATCCAAAAATTGCGGGAAGTCTACAATCGTGTGCTTCAGGAATACGAGGCTTACACCCGCCATGAACATGAAGAAGTGGTGCAGTTGGGTGGTCTGCATGTTATCGGTACGGAGCGCCATGAGTCTCGCCGGATTGACAACCAACTGCGAGGACGGTCTGCCCGTCAGGGTGACCCTGGCACCACCAAATTCTTCCTCAGCCTGCAAGATAACCTGCTACGGATCTTTGGCGGCGATCGCGTGGCTGGCTTGATGAACGCCTTCCGGGTTGAGGAAGATATGCCGATTGAATCTGGGATGCTGACGCGATCGTTGGAGGGTGCCCAGAAGAAAGTCGAAACCTACTACTACGACATTCGGAAGCAGGTATTTGAGTATGACGAGGTGATGAACAACCAGCGCCGTGCCATCTACGCCGAACGCCGTCGTGTCCTGGAAGGGCAGGATCTGAAAGAGCAGGTGATCAAATACGCCGAACTCACAATGAACGACATTGTGGAGGCAAAGATTAACCCTGATCTGCCGCCGGAAGAGTGGGATTTGAAAGGTCTGGTCAGCAAAGTCCAGGAGTTTATTTATCTGCTGTCAGATCTAGAGCCAGATCACCTGGAAGATATGAGCGTTAGTGAGATCAAGACATTTCTGCACGAACAGGTGCGGATCGCCTACGACCTCAAGGAAGCTCAAATCGACCAGATCCAACCTGGTCTAATGCGGCAGGCAGAACGCTTCTTCATCCTTCAGCGGATTGATACCTTGTGGCGTGAGCACCTGCAACAGATGGATGCGCTACGTGAGTCAGTCGGCTTACGCGGCTATGGACAGAAAGATCCGCTGATTGAGTACAAGAGTGAAGGCTACGAACTCTTCCTGGAAATGATGACTGAGATCCGACGGGATGTTGTTTACTCAGTGTTCCAGTTCCAGCCTCAAATTCAGCCTGCGGCTACGGCAGCCTCAGAGGTCGTCTAGATTCGGCGCTGCTGCATAGCAGTATGAATTGAAACTCCATTCCAATTCATACAAGCTCTAATCCATACCCAGATTCAGCAACACCTCTAAATCTGATTGGGCATTTGGTGGTTCTGAAGAGTTGGATGAATTGAAAACTTTCAATTCATCCAACTCTTTCTCATACCTGGAATCAGCAGCGCTCATGCTTAGCCCTTCACCCCACTCCCCACTTCCGTTGGCACCACATACCGCTGCATCACCATAAAAAATAGAATGATTGGCAGAATCGAGATCACCGACCCCGCCGCCACCAATCGCCAGTCCAGATTCAACTGTCCCGCTAACTGTGCCACCCCCAGAGGCAGCGTGTAATACTCTGGGCGATCCAACACAATCAGGGGCCACAAAAAATCGCTCCAGGAACCGATAAAGACAAAAATTGCCAGCGTTACTAGGGCAGGACGAATCGACGGGATCATCACATACCACCACAAGCCCAGTTCCGAACAGCCATCCATCCGTGCCGCTTCCTCCAGTTCCTTGGGCACCCCCTGAAATGCCTGCCGCAGCAGAAAAATGCCAAAGGCAGAGGCGATCGCCGGGAAAATCAGCCCCAGATAGGTATTCCGCAACCCCAATTGCACGGTCAACACGTAAAGCGGAATCATCACAATCTGAAACGGAATCATGATGGTGCAAACAATCGCAATAAAGATTCCCTCCCTTCCCCGAAAGCTCAACCGTGCTAGGGGGTAAGCCGCCAGGGCACAGAACAGCAAATTCAAACAGACGGTCAACATCGCCACCAGCGTACTATTGAATAAATAGCGCCCAAATGGATTGGTTTGCCAGACCTGGACAAAATTTTCCAACGTCGGTTGGCTGGGTAATAGCTGCGGTGGGTACTGAAAAATATTTTCCGTGGGCGACTTCAGCGACGTGCTGACCAACCACGCCAGTGGCACCAACATCACGATCGCGATCGCCCCCAGCAACAGGTACATCCAGACATTTTGCCAGTATCGAGCCAGTTGTTTTTGAGCCATTGGGGTGGAGGAGTGGAGGAGGGGGGAGTGAAGGAGTGGAGGGGTGAAGGGGTGGAGGTTACTGACACCTGGCACCTAACACCTGGCACCTGACACCTACCACTCATCATTAAAAGACTTTGACCGGGTTTTTTGAGCCAGCGATCGCATCGTCAGGTACAGGATCAGGAGAAACAGTAAACCCATGGCTCCTGCCAAAGGATTGCGATCGATGCCTGTTATCCAGGCAGGAACGCGATCAGTATAGCCAACTAATTGACCAACGTTAATGATGTAGTAGCCCCAAACCAAACCCGCATGAAGCCCGATGGGTAGACCCAACCGCCCTCGATAAAATCCACCTTGCCAACGACTGCGGGAGCGCTTTGCCCAGACCAGGGTTGCACCTAGCAAAAGTAACGCCGGGAAGGTGATCGATGTCCGGCGTAATTCTTCCAACGGCTTGATGAAATGCACGGCTGCAAAGACAGCGGCATTGATCCAGAGGGCGATCGCCGGAGAGTAATCCCGCTCCAACTCATCTAACAGCCATCCCCGGAAGAATAACTCCTCTGCAAACCCAATCCCCAGCGATACTAACAAACCTTCCAGAACGACACGCACCAGTTCCAGGGAAGAAGTTTCCCAGACTAACCAGCCCAAGAAACCCTGAGTAGCGAACAGGGCAAATAAGCTAATCAGCCCAATCGCTAAACCAATCAGTAACTCCAGTCCATTGAGACGAGTAAATTCCAGTCCACAACGCCAGAGCAAATTGGGCTGTCCATAAATCCGCTGTCCCCACTGCCGCACTAGCCAGATAAACTCTGTATAAAGCAGCAGTAGCGTGACAATGCTTGCAGTGTTCTGAATGCTCTCCGGAGAGCCACCCCCACGAGCGATCGCTGTATAAATCAGACCTGCCAGGGGTAGCCAGAGGACAAGCAACAAACCGATAAAAATCCCCAGCCTCACGGAAACCGGAAACCGGGATATGCTGGAAAAATTAATTTTCAACCGACCCCTCTGGCTACTCGTCCGGCTCAATGGTGCTGCTTAAGCCGTGGCTTTTCAATGTCTCACTGTAAAACTCAGCATGTTCCTGGGCACAGGTAATCACCAGAGCCAACCCATTGGTGTGAGCTTCCATCATAATATCGACCGCTTGAGGCTGGGTCAGACTGGGCACCGTTTGCAACAAAGCCTGTACTACATGCTCCATTGAATTGTAATCATCATTGTGAAGCAAGACCCGGTAGCGGGGTGCAAGCTTCCTTACCGTCGAACGCTGTTCAAGGGTTTCGACAGACACTACGCTATCCTCTCCGTGAACTATCTGGAACAATTAACGAGACTGGGCTTTGGAACGAATCAGAGACGGTATCCCGAAAATAATTCATCCCCGCTTAAAGATTAGCGCACCCACTTTTCACTGCTCAAATCAGAATTAAACCTCATCTACAGCAGTTTTTAGACGAGTGCCACAGAATGAATGCCGTTGTATTAAGGAACAACCAACGTTCTGTGTGGCAGGCACAAAGAATATACCAGAGATCGCCGTCGGCTTTACATTGCGTAATTTCATTTATACCACTCAACCCCTAATCCGACATCTTCAGTATCAACTTCAGTGTTGTAGCGGTAGAAGCGAAGACCGACAACCCTTTAGAATTGGAATAAAGCTATTGATCCCGATTCTTATGGGCTTGTCATCTAAGCAGGAGTTCCTGAAAAACCAACCCTTTCAGCCTTGCCAGATTGTCTGCTTGGAACACGAAACAGGCTACCTGTATGCTGAAGTCATCCAAATTGTAGAAGCCCGCCAAATTTGCTGGGTGCGCCCTCTGATACTCGCCATAAAGGGTTCTAATACTGATTACCAGGATGCGATCGAGTCTGCTTGTTATTACGATCTTCGCTCTGGATCTGACCTACTCTATCCGCTGGCACTTTTCCGCGCTGCCCTGGATACCGAGATAGTTCCGTTACTTTCTGCGATCTACGCTTCAGACCATGACCTAGACGGAAACCAGATCAATCCGAATGGGCATCACCAGCTTCGACAATTTATTCAAAAAGTGTGGCAAACTTATCCAGAAGCATTCTAAAGCCTTCTCTGGATTAAAGCTGTTTATGGGCTGGGAACCAGTTGAATCCGACCTGAATCCATTTCATCCATCAACAGTTCAAGCGCTTCATAATCGACATCTGAGATATGTCCCAGCCGAGTTAGCTCATAGTTGATCTCATTTTCGATGTCGGGGGTCAGCTTTCTGATATGGAGAGCTTTTTCTACAAGTTGCCGTATAATCGCTGAGTTTTTCATGGGGTATGGTAGGAACTCTAGCTAAAATTCTCTACTGACTGCCCGTTTAGTGGAGTGATCTGAAACGGATGGGCTCAGTGATTTAGATCACTGAACAATTTCTGGTTTATCTTACAGATTTTTTATGGGTATTGATATTTATATTAGAAAACTTTGCATTTCCGTCTTAGCGTTTTTGAATCCAGTGAGGTATGTGGATAGCCGTAAAACCCTTGAGTCAAACCGATGAGATGTACCTCGCCCAGAAAGGAAACGCTATAGTACTTTCAAGCAGATTTTGCACCCCTTTCCTACCCCAGACTCACAAACACAAAATAGACTTGTAGGATAGCACCCGTTTGGGGCACTATCCTACAAGTTTGCTGAAAGTTGGTCGTTGATCCTAAATGCTGGTTACTTTTGCCCTTCAGACTCCAGTTCAAGCAGGGCGCAGCGGGCAACTGCCAGGCTGAGGCGGGCTTGTTCAACTTCGGATAGTTCTTCCCAGGCAGCGGTACGAATCTTTTCCAGGGTAGAATCGACCGCACGACGGGACTCACCATTACGCATGGCATAGGCGAGGGGACGCGCCAGCACATACAAGTCTTCTTCTGCCAGATTGGGCAGAGCGTTTTGAACACATTGAACTAACTGGTCTGCCAACGATTGAGAAGCTACTAAGGCTTGCTGTGCCTGACTGGCGATCGCCCCCAGCAACTCCTGGGGAATCCGTGCTGCAAACCGCTCAGCCAGAGATTCTTGCAGACTGGCAACAGACCAAAGTTGATTGACTCTGGCAAAAAAATCACTGGCACGGGTCGAAACTTCTTCTTCCTGCCAGTCATCGAGTGAAAAGCCTTGTTCCAGCTCATTGAAGAAAGATTCAGCTTCCGGTTCGGCGGGGTTCCAGGGATAGGGCGTTTTCAAGTTAGGATTCTCTTCTACGGAAAATAGATCCTCAGTAAGCGGTTCAGTTCCCTTCCAGGAACAACTAACTCCGTCGGCACGGAGAAGTGAATTCCACAGATCACGCTCAATATCAGTCTCAGAATTTCCCAGATTACCGGAACACATCGCTTTCTTCTCCATCACCGGACTCCTGCATGCACTAATTGAAAATGAACTTGCTTTGCTGGGAATGACTACATAGCGATCGCAAACCGTTCCGCAACCTAATTTAATTTAAGTGATTTCGCTGAAAAAGGCTCTATAGGGAAGAAAACAGTGAATGGCAAAAGTTTTACTCTATCAGATTGAGAAGTGGAGGCTCAGCAAACCATTCTATGAATGTCAGGTACTCATAACGAATTCAATCGATGAATACCACCCTTACTCACATTAAGGAGTCATAGTCACTCTGCACAATAAACTCCAGCGTCTCATTCTGGGAACTCCCAAACTTGATCTGGGCCCCTGAATGGAGGGGCACTTCCTGCCGATGGATTTTTTGCCAGCCATTTGGTTCCACGTCTGGGTCCAGGAGCCAGGTGCCAAACCGGGAAAAGTCTTCCAGGAAATAGGTAATCTGGCTGTCACCATCCTGGTGAGATTGACGGCAAAAGATCACGGCATGTTTACGCGATACTCCGCTCTGGTCATCCTGAATCACCAGATCATTTTCTGCCCGGTCTCTCCCGACCCGCATAATCCCTCCCTGAATGCTCCAAACTTTGGCAGTTTTAAGCGATCGCAGAGAGGCGTTTGAAATTTCCTGCCCAAATTTGGTGATGCTTCCTGGCAACTCGGTTGGCGTTGACTCCATCGGCTTCAGCAATTCGCCATCATACTCCGGGTGCATATAAAGGACCGGCAGCGTCCAGGCTGGCTGATTGAAGCGGTAGAGGGTCAGCAGGTGCTGCCTTGCCACTGCCACTGCCTGGTCGATCGGCATCCGCTCTGCCAGAGCTTTAGCGAAGGCTTGAATAAAGCTGAGTGCTTCTTCATCCGTAATTGGCTCCCGCATTCCTAATACAGCAGGGACTCCATGATGAATCAGCACCTCTGCCAGACTGCTACGTGGGATGGCATGGGATGGGTTGGGGTCGGATGAATCGGCGGAACCGTGGCTGCTGTGGTCTGGTTGGGCACCCCAACAGGCATTGAACACTGCCAGCTTAACCTGCCGACGAGTTAGAACCTGAGCCAGTTCCGTTCCGTTCAGGGTCATATTGGGATTCAGATAGAGCAGCCCGCCATCGGGCGCTGGAACCCCATGACCAGAGTAGAAAAATACGTTATAAGCCTGGGTTTCCAGGGTATGAATCAGCTCTGCCGGGGTAGGCTGTACCAGCGTATCCACCTGGCAGGGGGTACTCGTCATTCTACCGATCCCTGTACTACCAGAGATTTTTAAGACACTTGCTAGGGCATCTGCCTCTTGCTTAAGCTGAAGAATATGGTTATCCGGGTAGCTCACCGATTCTGCCGTGGCGTATGCACCCTCAGGAGCAGAGTCCTGACCCAACACCAGGAGAATTTTCAACATATAGTCTGACCGAAGCGGGGGCAGTACATGCACATCGCTGGTGGTGCGACTAAACAGTAGTTGCTGACTGAGGGAAACCGCTTGCTTTCCAGCAGCATCTTGCATGATTTCCCAGGGAAGGGCAATCATGCTGGGATCTCGTATTTCTAACCTTAGTCTCAGGGGTTTTCCCTGCCCCATCGCCATCCCCTGACTTTGATTCAGGCTGTTCTGAACCAGGCCATCAAAGAGCCACTGCCAGAGATGAATCCCCAAGTTCTGCATCAGGCGTCCGGCTCTACCAACCCGTATGCCATTTTCATGGGGAGCTTCCATGGGAGCCGTTTCTGGTACCAGTGCAGAGTCAGTTAGGGGGGCATTGACCTGGGAAACCTGAGGCACACTCGGCAATACTCGAGTAGAGAAGATTTCCTGCCATCCTTGCCATAACTGGGTGAGGGACTCGGTCCAAAGGCACTCATGTAGAACAAACCCTCCTGGGTAGGGGGCTTTGATCACATGAATGGCAAAGTGCCCTGCCGTTCGCAGGGGCGCGATCGCCAAACTTAAGCAGGGTATCTCAGAAAAGGACATTCGAGGGTTTACCTGGACCCATGAGGCAATTCACTGTCTTATCAGTCTAGTTGGTGTTTGGTGTTCGTTGTTAGTGATTCCTTATCAAGAGTTTAAGGATAGGGACAGGAGTCAGAAGCCCGAAGTTAGAAACCTCACCGTGAGTCGATCACTTGAGCGGTAGCTAAAGGGTTAGCAGCCAGAAGGCAGGAGGCAAAGCTTTTCGTTTCATCAGCAAAGCAGGAATTTAGAGGGGTTGAAGGGAAGCAGAAATGAACAGGTTACTGACCCTCAAGGGGTTGTGGATGCCTGGGAGGGTGGACTTGTGGCACAAACACCCAATTGGGTGGGGGTCAGGGAAAGTTCCTGAGTAACCAGGGGAGAGATCGTTGCTTCCTCAACCCAGCCACTTTGTCCTGGCTGAACTGATTGGGAGGTCACGCCCGCCTGGGTGGGGACTGAGCAAACTTTTAACCGCAGCCAGTTACCCTGATTGGGAACGAACTGGCGGCTAGAAACCTGTAAAACACTGCCGATCGGAATGCTACCAGTTGCAACAATGCCCTGAGTTACGTCTGGTGTCGGTGGCTGGGGCAAGAGCGTAATGGGAAGGGGTTGGTTACCCCCAGGAAGCAAAAGGCTGACCTGCACGAGAGAACCAACGCTTAAAGGTGGCGGGCTGGGAGGAGGTGGGGGTGGGGTGGGAATCGGTGTAGGAGATTTCACCACCAGAGGACTGGGGCTGACATCGGCTGAAGGGTTCATCCGCGATCGCAGCACTGGAATCAGCAGAGCGGCTACCAGACTTGCTAAGGCAATTATGCCAGCCAGACTCAACACAAAAGAAAGGGGATTGGCAGAACGACGGACGGGAGAAATCTCCGGTTTGAGTGTCTGTGAGGAGAATGGGGATAGTTCCGCCTGATCGCCCGCCGGAACTTGACCCTCAAGCGTCGGGGTCGGAACAGCTAGAGCGGCATCCAACGGTTCCAGCGGGGCAGAATTACCCTGGCTTGTCTGACAATAAACCAGCCCAACCGTCACATTGTCGTGTCCGTTCTCACGGTTCGCGATCGCCACGAGCCGTTGGATGGCAGTTGCCAGGTCTACTCTGCCATCCAGAACAGGCACTAATTCCGTCTGCCAGTGTTGCTCGACGCGATCGTTGTCGCTGAGACCGTCTGAGCATAGGAGAAATAAACAGTCCTCGTCCAAAATAAACCGTTGCACTGTTGGATGTAGCAGCGAGGATGCATTCATTCCCAATGCTTGAATTAATGAGCCTGAACCGGGCTGTTGCAATGCTTCCCGATAAAGGGCATAGCCCAACCGGACTTCCCTGGATGCCAGATCATCATCCAGCGTGACTTGATGGCAACCGGTGCGACTAATCCGGTAAGCACGGCTATCCCCAACATGGGTAATGTAGAGTTCGTGGTGATGCAGCAGAGACATAACCAGGGTTGTCCCCATACGCTGCCGCTCCTGCCGTTGTTCACTGTCGTTACGCTGGCTGATGACATCATTGGCGCTGAGGGCTGCCTGCTCCAGTTGGCTCATCAGTGCGACTGGGTCAAGGGTAGTCGGGTGGGCAGACAGTCGTTGTAGTTTCTGTTGAATCGTGGCGATCGCCAGGTTCGATGCCACATCTCCCCCTTCATGCCCCCCAATGCCATCACAGACCACAACCAGGGATGCAGACGTTTCGGCTAAATCAGAACTTGGATTGAACTCATTCCCACCAGAAAGGGAAACCCCTAGCACAGAGCCACTCGGAGGATAGCAAGCATCCTCGTTTCGCTGCCGACTCGGTCCCTGATCGGTGCAGGTTGCAATTTGAATTTGGTAAGACTGCTCCTGCCCACAAATCGTCAGTGCCCGATCTAGCACCATCCCAAGTTGCTCTGCATTCCGAATCTGTCCTTCTAGCATTTGCTGACAAATTTTCTCCAAAAAGCCAGCAATTTCTATCTGTGCCGTAGACTGCCACTGCTGCCATAATTGCGCCAGGTTAACCAGAGATGGAGCTTTCCTGCCATCTGCCTGCAACTCCAGCAACCGGACCAGTGATCCCTCAACCCTCAAAAAGTCTGGACACAGGAGCGTGGAAGCGGCTCCCTCCAGGCTAAACGGTTGCCACAACTGGGCAATCTGCCACAGCCAGTTCAGTTGCCTCAAACGACTGCTTTTGCTCCAAACATCCTCCAACGCGGGCATTAATCTTCCTTCCAGGGCAGGCGTTAATGAATTGCCTATCCCATCCGGATAAATTGGAGCCTGTTCCAGTAACAGAATCTCAGAAGTAGCCCGCTTTTGTTCGACTCTCACCACGCCAAAGACCTGGGGAGTGTGGGGCTGAAAAATCGAAAGTTTGAGGTAGGTTTCCACCGATGAAGAAAGCTCTTCGGGCAGTTCGGGGGGTAACCCAGGATGGGTATCCAAAACGATACGATCCTGCTTTAGCAGATAACGTCCACCCAAAAAACTGCCCGACTGCAATGATTCCATTCCTTTTCCTGTAGCCCACAAATACCGCTTGGGAATGGGAGTGCGGCACTGATGACAAAATTTGTGGCTCTCAGGATTGGGAGCCTGACACAGGGGATTGGGACAAAAAAGTCTGACCGCGTCGCTTTGCATAGCGATTCCTATTGATTCCCTCTATGTTAAACCGAGGAATTTAAGTAGCTAACAGAAAAAAGTATTGCCAGGGGAGGTTTGAAACGAGATTGCTACAGGGAGTGGCACTTGTCAAACATCCTCTCGAAGGAGATTAGGAAAGTCTGTGATTAACCCATTCACACCCTGGTCAATTAACTGTTGCATAGTTGTGAGTTCATTGACTGTCCAGGGAATGACTCCAAAGCCTGCTGCCTGTAGCTCTGAAACGGGTTGCAGGAATGTTGGAGATGCGGGTAGAAGGGTTTCAAAGTTGGGAGAGTAAATATCTACAAAACCAGTTGCCTGAAGCAGGGCAGCGAGATTCCCCTGAAAATCCTCAAAAACCAACCCTGCCAGGAATGGTGATGCTTCCCTAAAACCCCAGAGTGTACTGGTTGCTTGATTATGTAACACCAGCGCAGAGGTTGTAATGGCTGGGTGGAGCCGTTTGACCTCGCGTAACACTCGCCAATCAAACGACTGGATGGTTGCTCGTTCGATCAGATTATTTTGGACAATGATAGCTACCAATTTCTCAGCAAAAACCGCTGGACTGGCGGTTGCTTCAGGCTGCAAGGGGCTAACCTTACTCTCAATGTTGTACCAAATTTGGGGATTTCTAGCCTCGGACAGGTCAAACACCTGCTGTAAAGTCGGAATCTGGGAGCCTGGAATCGGCTGCTGTTGTGGAAAACGAACCGGGTCAGGATTCAAAGACCCACAGTCAAACGATTGGATCTCGGCGACAGTCAGGTTTTTGATCCAGAGGCGAGGTGAGGACGGGCATCGATCGCCCCTGGCATCCAGGCAGAGGGATGGACTAATGAATGGATCATGGCAAACAACCAGAACGCCATCTGCGGAAATGCCGGTGTCCATTTCCAGGGTGGTCACTCCGAGGGCGATCGCATACTCAAACCCTGCCAGGGTATTCTCTGGACGTAAACCCCTTGCACCCCGATGCCCCTGGATATCAAAGCGTTTCTGACCCATCTTTCTTTGCCCATTCCTTCAGCAAACTACTCGATGCCACTAATCGGGGATACAGCACCAGAAAGAACCCCATCCAGATCAATACCGGAACCGCCACAATCACACTCACCCAAATCATTCTCGTCAGCAACCAGCTTCCACCAATTAACCCGCAGCCTGTCAGCAGGATCGACCAGGGCTGACACCACCAGGGCTTGTACCTCCAGACACTTGGAATTTTTTCGGACATTTTTTCTGAGATTGGATTTGTTAATAACCTCTTCAAGCATAGAACCAGAGGATGTTTGAAAGATCCTACCGCCTGTAGCAGACGTTTATCGCCTGCTTGCCCGTCGTCAGAAGTACCCAGGCACGAATCCGTCATTGCAATGAACACAAGCCCTAACCCGTTCAAATCGCTCCAGGATTCAGTGAGATGCGATACCCTTGTCTAGAAGCGACCTTCCGGCTTTAATGGCTGTTCTCCCGTCCAGTTGCTCTCTAGCGCTCCATGACTCAAACGACTGAATTTCTTAGCCATCTCAATGTCTCTCAGCGGCAAGCGGTTGAACACTACTGTGGTCCACTGCTGGTGGTTGCCGGGGCAGGCTCCGGCAAAACGCGGGCACTGACCTATCGCATTGCCAATCTGGTATTGACGCACCGGGTTGACCCGGAAAATATTCTGGCAGTAACGTTTACCAACAAAGCTGCCAGGGAAATGAAGGAGCGAATTGAAAAGCTATTTGCTGTTCGCGAGGCACAGCGCGAGTACGGCAAACCCCTGGAGTCCCTTTCAGATAGCCAGCAAACTCGCCTCAAGTCCCGTGTTTACAAAACTATTACCAAAGAGCTTTGGATTGGGACGTTTCATGCGCTTTGCTGTCGCATTCTGCGGTTTGATATTGAAAAATACCAAGACAAGAACGGACGCAAGTGGACACGCACCTTTTCTATTTTTGATGAGTCCGATGCCCAAAGTCTGGTTAAGGATATTGTGGTTAACCAGCTCAACTTGGATGACAAAAAATTCGACCCGCGATCGGTGCGGTTTGCCATTAGCAATGCCAAAAACCAGGGCTGGTCACCCCAAGACCTGGAACAGGAGCAACCCAACTACCGGGGGAGGGTGATTGGCAATGTCTACAGCATGTATCAGGATGCGCTGGCGGCAAATAATGCGCTGGATTTTGATGACCTGATCCTGATGCCAGTGAAGCTGTTTCGCCAGAATGAGCAGGTGCGGGCTTACTGGCACAACCGCTTCCGCCATGTGCTGGTGGATGAGTACCAGGACACCAACCGTACCCAGTACGATCTGATTCGTCTACTGGTGACGAATGGAGAAGACTCGGAAACCTTTGATAACTGGCACTATCGTTCCGTGTTTGTGGTGGGCGATGCCGATCAATCGATCTATTCCTTCCGAGCGGCAGATTTCACCATTCTGATGGACTTTCAGGGGGACTTTGGCGATCGCCTCCCCGATGACGACACCCGCACGATGGTGAAGCTGGAGGAAAACTACCGCTCCACGGAAAACATCCTGGAAGCCGCCAACCAACTGATTGCCAACAACACCGAGCGAATTGACAAGATCCTGCGTCCCACCCGTGGCAGTGGGGAACCGATCTACCTGAATCGTGCCGATGATGAGACAGAAGAAGCCGAATTTGTCGTGCAGAAAATTCGCAAGCTAGAGCAGGATAACCCTGAACTGAAGTGGAATAACTTTGCCATTCTCTACCGCACCAATGCCCAGTCCCGCAACTTTGAAGAACTGTTGACCCGCTTTAGTATTCCCTACAAAGTGGTGGGCGGGCTACGGTTCTATGACCGTAAGGAAATTAAGGATGTAGTCGCGTATTTGCGGGTGATCGCCAATCCCTACGACACCATCAGCCTGCTGCGGGTGATCAACACGCCCCGCCGTGGCATCGGCAAAACCACGGTGGATACCTTGATCAAGGCGTCCCAGGAGTTAAATCAACCCCTTTGGGAAATTTTGACCGATGAAACCTCGGTCAAAACCCTGGCAGGGCGTTCTGCTAAAGGTGTTTTGAGTTTTGCCCAGATCATTCAAAAGTACCGGGAGCAACTGGATACCCTGCCTGCCAATGAGGTGATTCAGGGTGTGCTGGATGATTCTGGCTACGTTGCAGACTTGAAGGCACAGGGCACCGAGGAAGCCGACGATCGCCTAGGTAACGTGAGTGAGCTTTACAACGCAGTGCTGCAATTTCAGGAAGAAAACGAAGAAGACCCCAGCCTGATTGCCTTCCTTGCCAATGCCTCCCTCGCTTCTGACCTGGACAATCTGGAGGAAGGCGATAACAAAGTTTCCCTGATGACGCTGCACTCCTCAAAGGGATTGGAATTCCCCGTTGTGTTTCTGGTCGGACTGGAGCAGGGCTTGTTCCCCAACCACCGTTCCATTGATGATCCAGTCGCCCTGGAAGAGGAACGTCGTCTCTGCTACGTCGGAATTACCCGCGCCCAGGAACGACTGTTTATCTCCTATGCCCGTGCCCGCCGACTATATGGCAATCGAGAGTACGCCGAACCCTCCCTATTTCTATCGGAGCTACCCAGAGAAGAAATCGAGTCAAATGTCAAAGTCCCCCTGCCGACTCGCTGGTCAAAGACAACCGCCCAATCCCGTCAGGAGCGGGAAGGTAATGCCGCCTTACCCAATACCCATGCGGATGATTGGACGGTGGGCGATCGCATTGTCCACAAAGCCTTTGGGTCAGGTCAGGTAACCCACATCTTTGGAGCAGGCAACAAAATCTGCCTAGCTGTCAGGTTTCCAGGGATGGGGCAAAAAATCATCGATCCTAAACTGACTCCCCTTCAGCGCTTAGAGTAAACCATTGCTCCTGATCAACCAACGGCCTGTTGAAATTCAGCCAAAATTGCCTGAGCATCCGCCTGAGACTGGAGCCAGTATTGAGCATTAAACAAATAGGAAGCTCTGCGCTTGTCCTGTGGCTCTGGTACAGGTTCCCAAACTCTTAGCACCCAGGGATTTTTACGGTTACGATGGGGCTTATAAAGGATCGAGTACTTCATCATTAGGCACAACTCCTACCAAATCAAATCTTGCAGAATCAAATCTTGCAGATAGCAGATGCACCTTTGCGTTTGAGCAAATTCCGAGGGAATAGGAAGCCATTCGATTTCAGACCAACCTGGTTCCACTATCTTTTGAAATTAAAGCAATTAACCTCTAGCTATCAGTAGAGACCCTCTACGTCTTTCGATAGATATATCTCCTCAATAGTCCACAAAGGTATCAGATATCGACTAAGAAAGCGGAGGAGTAACCGGGTGAGAAGGTAAAGAGTGATGGAGTGAAGAGTGAGAGAGTGAGGAGTAAACGTTTTACCTGCCATCTGCTCCTAGCCACTAACACCTAGCCACTAACACCTGACACCTAAGACCCTCTCTCCCGTCCACTCACGCCCCAAAAACCATGTCTGACCAGTTTTTCACCCAACCGATCGCCGAAATCACCGTCAAAGAACTCGCCCAACTTCTGCAAGACACGCCCGCCGACATCCAGTTTGTTGATGTAAGGGAACCCCGTGAACTAGAACTTGCCAGTCTCCCGCATTTTCAAAACTTTCCCCTGAGTGAGTATGCCGAGTGGTCTGGAGAAATTCACTCCCGCCTAGATCTGGAGAAGCCAACGGTTGTCCTTTGCCATCATGGGATGCGCTCTGCCCAGATGTGCCAGTGGTTGAGGAGCCAGGGCTTTACCCAGGTGCAAAATGTAACCGGCGGGATTGATACCTATTCCGTCCTCGTAGACCCCTCCCTGTCTCGCTATTAGAAATTTCAACTGGTTATCATAAAAGAATCATGAGTGCTTTTTGACAGTCCTGATCCGTGTTTTCAGTCACAGGGTTTACTGAACTTTGACTGAAACTAAAGAGAAACTAAAGCATCTGCTATCTTAGTTCAAACTACCGATTTAGCATTTTAGTGGGGATTCTACTATTTCAGCCTTCATCTCCATAACCCGTTTAGGATTAAAAACTTTTGGCAATGTCCCTCCATGTCAATCTTACAAACCGCCAGCAGCAAGTCCTTTGGGCAACCGTGCGCCATTATATCGCCACGGCTGAACCGGTTGGCTCAGAAGCACTGGTCAAGGAATATAACCTGAGCGTCAGTTCAGCCACCATCCGCAATGCCATGTCAGTGCTTGAGAAGACGGGACTGCTTTACCAGCCTCATATCTCTGCTGGGCGAGTACCTTCTGACTCTGGCTACCGAATTTACGTGGATCAGCTCATTACTCCGTCCAATGATTTGACCTGTCAGGTGGAGCAACTGTTGAGCGATCGCCTCAATCGGGAGGACTGGAGCCTTGAGGCTTTACTGCGGGGAGCGGCTCAAATTCTGGCAACGGTCAGTGGCTATATCACGCTGATCACCCTGCCTCTGACCAATACCACCTATCTGCGCCATGTTCAGCTTGTCCAGGTAGACGCTGGACGAGTGATGCTAATCTTTGTCACCGACTCCTACAAAACCCAGTCTGCCTTGATGGATCTGCCCAGTCCCTTAGAGGGGTCTGAACCTGATACCGAGCTACTGGAGCGAGAGCTTCAGATCCTATCGAACTTTTTGAATGAGCAATTACGCGGAAAGGCGATCGCCGAACTAGCAACCCTCGACTGGAGCGAACTGGATCGCGAGTTTAAGTACTATGCCGACTTTTTGCGGGCAGTGCGGGTAGAAGTCACTCGTCGTTCTCAAGCGTCTGCCCCGACTCAGATTATGGTCAGCGGATTGGCAGAAGTTTTGCGCCAGCCCGAATTTTCTGAACTGCATCAGATCCAGACCATCGTTCACCTGCTGGAAGAAGAGCAAGACCAACTTCTGCCCCTCATTTTTGAACAGCCCGACTCTCCCAAAAATGGTAAACGATTAACCATTCGGATTGGGGCTGAAAATCCGTTAGAACCTATCCAAACCTGCACCTTGATTTCCTCCACCTACCACCGGGGAACCGTTCCCGTAGGCAGTGTTGGCGTATTGGGACCGACCCGCATGGTCTACGAGAATGCGATCGCCCTGGTTGAAGCAGCGGCAGACTACCTTTCCGACACCCTTAGCTGAATTTCACCCAAACAACCAGATTCTAAGTTCTAGCAATGAGTTTGAGTAGCGGAAAGAGGTTTCGATGGTGGGTAGCAGTTCCCTTGTTCATGGATGGATTTTTGCTTCTGTGGACATTAGGTATTGCCTTCATGATGGAAGTTTCTGAACCCCTTGCCCAATGCACTCGCCAAAGTAAACATTGTGACTGGATGCTTGATGTAGTAGATGTAGTTCTACCATTAACCCTCCTTTGGCATATTGGCTTAGTACTGCTTGTAAAGCCAAGATTCAACTACTTCCTCTATGCCTTAATTCACGGGGTTGTTTTGTTTTGGTGGTGGTTGTTTTGCCTGTTTTGGTTGATGGCTAGGTTTGGTATATTGAGTTAGTAGAACCTGGTATAAATCTAACTCTGTTCCTGGCACCTGACACCTTTACAGGGGTTGCCAAGCTTACGTTGTAAAGCTTTCAGATTGTTTTACTAGATGGTTGTGCTCGTTGAAGCAATTCATCCATCGATAGAATTAGGTGAAACAACGCACTATTGGGTTTTGACTTGCAGGCTTTTAGTACTGGATTACCCTTTGGGGTACTTTTCGCTATCTGGACTTGAAGCAAGAATTGAAGGGCTGGTTCAAACAGCGCTATCCGCCAAGGGTTCGGGTCAAGTTTGAATATTTTGTAAATCTGGAATTTTGCTGAGTAAGGTTTCTATGCCAGCGGGAAATCTTTGAATAGTCCCTTGATGGGCGATCGCACCTCAGCTATAGCGATCGTCCACAAAGGTTGGGGCAGATTAACAAGCGTAAAGCCTTGTCTCACCGTCCTTTCCCCCTGACACCTAATCCCGCTATCAAACAGGCTTCTCAGACCCATTTGCATGGTTTGGTAAGCCAGTGCATTAAAGGAGTCTTGCAATGGTTGAAGCTCTGGTAATGATATCCTCTGCGTTCTGGATGTTGATGATTTTTGATTGTGCCCGCAACGATCCAGAACGCAATACCTGGCTGTGGATTCTGATCTTTCTGAATTTCCCCGGGGCGGTCATCTACTTCCTGGTAAGGCGATTGCCCCAGATGGATCTGCCCGTGCCCAACTACTTCAAGCGCTGGACCCTGCGCGACCAACTCTGGAAGGCGGAAGCAGGAGTCCGTAACATTGGCAAGGCACACCAGTATGTTGCGTTAGGTAACGTGCTGCTGGAAATGGGTGAGTACGGGAAAGCAGCGGATGCTTACCGTCAGGCACTCGAAAAAGAGCCAAAGAATACCCATGCTCTCTGGGGTTCTGCCTTTATTGAAATGCATAACAAAGCGTTTGCTGTTGCGAAAGAACACCTTCAAGCCCTGCTGAAGCTGGAGCCGGATTATAAATGTGGGGAAGCATCGCTCTACTACGGCAAAGCATTGTTTGAGCTACCAGATTGGGAAACCGCAAAAGCCCATTTGAAGCAAGATATTAAGTACTGGAGTCATCCAGAGGCTTCTATTCTGCTGGCAGCGATTCTGACGAAAGAGGGCGAAACTGAAGCTGCCCGTGAGTGTCTGGAGATAATGCTGGCAAAGGTGAGATCGTCCCCAGCCTACCATTACCGACGGCATCAACACCTGGTCAGAAAAGCGGAAAAGCTACTCAAAACTTTGTAAGAAGGGCATTGGCTCAATAGGGTTTTTGCCCTTTTCAGTCCTCTCTTCTGTAGGCTAGTGGTCTGTTAGGAATTATTTTGTAGGTCGAAAACTCCAAAACAATCACCCCTTTCCTATTCAATCGCCCCATCCCATGCTGCGCCGATGTCCCGACCTTTCCGATCGCTCCGATTTCATGCGTCCGCGATTGCCCCGCTCCTGCCTCATACGTTCAACAAACTGTTGCCGCTGTTCTAGGGTTAATACTTCCCGAATTTCTAACAAGCTGTTGAAGCGATTATCAGAATGCTGCTGCTTCAAAGCCTTCACCTGGCTATATTTTTGCCGCACCTGGTCAGCGGATGCGTCGCTTGCGATCAGTTCCCTCATTTCCTTCTGAGCCTGCTGCATTGCCTGTCGTTGCCCTGAAAGGGTATTCCGGTAACGACTGCGAATGGTCTGAATCTTTTGAACCTGTTCCTGGCTCAGGTTTAGATTCTCTAACCACCCTTCCTCCGAACGATTCTTTTGCTCCATCGGAGCCTGGGCGAGTCGGTTAGGGAACAGGGTAGTTGGATTGGCAAGGGCGATCGCCCCTCCCAACGCAATAACAGCAGCAGCAATGATAGAAATGCGACGTGGGAACATGGAATCTACCTCCTGACAGAAGGGAGCAGGGAATGGGACCGGGGAGTTGAAGTGGCGACCAATTGAGAACCGGGTACCTGGCTCCTAAAAACAGACCAATCTTCCTCGGAGTCATCATTGACCGATGCATCCCAACTGGTTTCAATAAAGGTTTCAAGTGCCCTTAAATCCGAAGACGTGGGGCTAGAAGGGTTCAAAGCACGGTAGCTAAACAAACCAGCAACCAGGCTGGCAGCGATCGCCGTTGGCACCCATGCAGAGCGGTACCATCCCCTGTGAGGGAACTGCCGCACCTTGGGTGACGCTTCTTCTAAGGAGCCGATCGCACTTAAAATCTTTGCTTCTAAGTCGGGGGCAGCCGCAGGCGGGTGGGGGCGATATTGCTGTAAAAAGTTGACCAGATCGGGGTCATCTTCATGATCATCATGGGGGGGGAGAGTGGGGGGGTGGGTCATAGTTGAACTCCTTCCTTCTGAAGAAACTGGCGCATAGCAGCACGGGCATGAAACAGCCGAGATTTCACCGTCCCTACGGGAATTCCAAGAATTTCAGCAACCTCCTTTTGGGGCACTTCTTCCAGATCATGCAAAGCCAGAATCGTGCGGTGATCAAAACTGAGCTGAGTTAATCCCCGTTGCACCAGATCTTGATAGTGGAGACGCATGACATCAGGAGCATCCTGCTGGGTTGGGGTGTTATGGGTCAATATCTGAAGCCGGGTACGCCTCTGAGCCGCCGCTTGGCGCTGGTCAGAAGCAACATTCCAGGCGATTCGATAGAGCCAGGTGGAAAACTGAGCAGACTGCCGGAACTTAGGCAATCCCTTCCAGGCTCTCAAAAACACCTCCTGCACCAGATCATCCAATGCCGAGGCATCACAAAGCTGAAAGAGAATCGATCTTACCCGCTTTTGGTGGCGGCGATAGAGCAATTGAAAACTCTGAGTGTTTCCCTGGAGACATTGCTGCACCAGGTCGCGATCGGATTCCCCCGCGAGATGCTGGTGCTGATTTTGCTCTGGTGGGTCACGCGATTCTACCGCCACAGATAACACCTGAAAAGCTCACTCCATCCATTTTCATACCTCTCTAATCAAGTAAGACTGGAACGGTGTAAAAAAGGTTCAATAAAGAGCTGAAAGGGAGGAGGGGGAGGAGGGGAAGGGGAGCAAGGAGGAGGAGAAGGGTTTGAATGAAATTGACTCTGGGGCGACAAAATTTTGTTTGTTTAATCAGAACGAAACACAGGAAGGTGGGGAAGACTAAAGGGAGACAGCAGCTTCAATCCATCTATCAGTGGAAATCACGGATGACAGACTATTGTTTTTTAGGTTTATGTAAAATCAGTCTTGCGTTTGCGATGCTTTCATAAAGTAGGTTTCTGTTCATGGACGCATCATGCAGAATGGACTCAGTGATTTAGCTAGGAAGTTCATGCTACTAAGCCCTTTGTAACAAGAGTTTCAAATCATGACAGACTACACTTTGTAGGATGGCAACCACCTGTATAGGCTTGCTAGTAGTGGTTTAAGGAGAATGGGCAATGTCCATCCCAAGGAAATCACTGGCAGCCAGAGGCTTGTTTCCAAGCCGCTAAAAGTCCGGCTTCCATGCTCAAGCGCCCGTGTGGAGATAGACATGGAAACCGCCAGGGTGATTCATGGTATTTAATGTCCATTTACCGAACTGGTTAATTGTTGTGACTAGAATTGAAGAATCAGGTAGTCAAGCAACGATCTTTACCCAAGAGTGCTTGATTCCTTTGCCTGCCTCCTTCACCGTGATTCAGGCGGTTGGCTTTAAACAAGAGTTTCAGAAGACCTGTGAGGACAATCCTAATCTAACTACGGTTCTATTTGATTTCAGCCTAACCACGTTTATGGACAGTAGTGGAATTGGATCCCTGGTTGGCTGCTGGAAGATTGCTCAACAACGGGGCATTCGGTTAATTCTACGAGATGTTTCCCCTCAGGTCATGTCGATTTTGGCGCTGACCGATCTGGACAAATTATTTGAACTCGAGCACCAGGGAGCCGTTCCCAAGTCGCGCCAGACGAAAGCGTCCCCCTCTCCTGCTCCCTTATTTGTGACCCATCCCTCAGTTAAATCACGCACTAAGCGTCTGATTGACATTATGGGTGCGCTGGTAGGTCTGATGATTACGGCTATTTTGTTTATTCCGATTACGGTTGCGATTAAGCTAGACAACCCTGGACCTATTTTCTTTGGGCAGGTGCGCTGTTCCTGGATGGGCAGACGGTTCCGGATGTGGAAGTTTCGCTCAATGGTATTCGATGCGGAGAAGCTGAAGCATCTCGTTGAGAACCAGGCATGTGGGGCAATCTTCAAAAATGCCAATGACCCCCGTGTAACCCGGGTTGGTCGCTTTCTCCGCAAAACTAGTCTGGATGAGTTGCCTCAGTTCTGGAATGTCCTCAAAGGAGAGATGAGCTTGGTGGGAACTCGCCCCCCTACTCCTGATGAAGTAGAACGCTATGAAATTCCACAGTGGCAACGATTGGATATTAAACCTGGAATGACGGGAGAGTGGCAGGTGAATGGGCGATCGTCGGTCAAAAACTTTGAGGATATCGTTCACCTGGATTTGAAATATCAGGAAAACTGGAGCCTGATGTATGACCTGAAGCTGATTGTGAAGACGATTTGGGTGATCTTCAACAAAAATGCGGGGGCGATGTAACCCCATAGGAGAAGCTCATTTTCCATCCTTAGTTGAGGAAGTGGGCGATCGCTATTGAGACGGCACATTAATCCCAGATTGAGTCAGAAAAAGATTCCCCGCGGAATCATTCCGGTAAACACAGTCAATTTTGGGAGAGCTTTCCAGGTTGCCTGTGAAGCCAAAGGTGTTCATGTTGTTCTTGCATTCCCGCTGCTGTTCGCCGGTCAGCAAATTTCTCTGTTCTAAAATTGCCCAGTCCGTTCTCCGCAAAACACATCCTGGTTGCATCTTGGGACGAGAAACATAAACACTAAACGGGTTGAACGTGACAAAAAACCGCGCATCCATCGTCACGGCACTTGCCCCGTACTGCACACAAATTTGAGAACTGGGTGCCATTTCATCAATATATTGCCTACTGGCGACATTTTCCGGACTGGAGGTTGCTGAAGTGGATAACCCCATTCCCAGGGCAATACCGACAACGACTGCGGTTGCCACGATCGCCATCACCACTGGGCTAAAAATTGAAGATGAGGAATTGGGTTTATGGTTCATGGAATGGTCTCCTAAGCAAGCATGAATCAGTGTCAGGAAGGTGATGGGCGATCGCCTGTTCTCTTTCGCCGACCTTCCATGAAAAGTTCCCTTCTAATCTATCGAAATCGTACCTGGAACAACTAGCAGATTGAGTAGTCAACTCTAAATGGAGAATGCGACTGACTGAATGCCAGAACAATCACTAGATCGGATGAGGGCTGGTTGATGGAGCAGCAGACAGACTAGAAGGGGCAAGGTTCGTAAAGAAAGATTACGGAGTTAGTTCAGATAGAGGCGAAAATGGCTCAAGACGAATTAGACAGGGAGTATTTAGAGTGTGCTTGCGTTGCGCTCACTAAAGTTTTGCATGAACTGCTGACAGAAGGAAAAATTGATGCTCAGGAGTTTCTCAGCATTACGGGTCATCTGCCGGTCAAACTCACTGAACTCAGTCCGGGTAAGTGGATGCTCTGATGAATTATACCTGACACCGTTCGACTGATACTGATGGCGAAGCTTAACGGTTCCAAGACATACTGCATCTGATCGAGCAATTTTATCGGTTGAGAACGAATCCAGGAAGTATATCTTCACCGGACATTTTGGTGGGTTGCTAATTTCTATGTCTTGCTGGAGGCAATAAATTTCAACGAGTCCCGCTAGAGGATTCACTAACCAACCCAGAGTGGTGGGAAAATGAGGCACGTTTATGCTTCCCTGCCACAGTGCGAGAAAGCCATCACCTACTACCAGCAGCAGCATAGGTTGGGTTGAACACCGTCAAGCTTTTCATCCATACCTTTTGAATCCAGTGAAACCCAATAGTTTAAAGACTCTAAAGTGGTTTGGCTGTTTAACTTTTTCAACCGAGCCTTTGACATGAGGCACGATCGCACTACCCATGCCGCGAACGATTGACGACCGAGCTGCAAGTGCAAAAAGTTGAGCGGAGTCTTACAAATTGCACCCCTAGCTACTCAACAAAGCCCGATCAATAAAGGATCCGACCAGGACATTTGAACCAGAACAACCTACAATATGGGCGATACTAGATTCGAACTAGTGACTCTCTGCTTGTAAGGCAGATACTCTACCGCTGAGTTAATCGCCCAGGCACAAGCATTTATTGTAACAGGACTATTGCACTCCTGCTACGATTTTGAAAGAAATTCTGATCGCCTGTACCATGCCCTCCGGTCGCACCCATGACAGCATTACCCTCTGGAGCCTGCCGCTGATTGCCGGGTTGACCTTTGAGCGCACCCAAAATAGTGGGCTAACTCTCATGGTGTCGGGGGGATTTCTGTTCAGCGGGCTGATGTTTGGCCCCGATCTGGATATTTACTCGCGGCAGTACCGGCGCTGGGGACCCCTCCGCTGGATCTGGCTCCCCTACCAGCGTGGGATGCGTCATCGATCGCTGTTATCCCACGGTCCCATCGTGGGTACAGCCCTGCGAATTTTGTACCTGCTGGCATGGCTGGGAGCATTGGGCTTTGCGGCAATTGTGCTGGGTGCGATCGCCTTCCAGTGGTTTGGTATCGTCGCGCAGTGGCAACTGCTTGCCTATTACCAAGTAGAAGCCAGCACGGACTGGATTGGACAATCGATTCAAACCTATCAGGCGGAATGGCTTGCTCTCGTGATTGGTCTAGAGTTGGGCGGAATCAGCCATTCCCTCAGCGATTGGGTCGAATCCACCTACAAGCGCCACTGGGCTAAACGTCAAGCCCCTTCTCGCCTGAAGGGGGAAAGTGCCCGCTATCGCCAACCAGAGCCAACCCAGGCATCTTTTAGAGTGCAATCGCCTGAACCAGAACGCTCACCAAATCCCAGGTTCATGGGCACGATACCCGCTCGGATTCAAAGTTATTTCCAGGAAAAACCTGTACGTTCTCCTAAGCCGCCCTCCTCCCCGGTTCCGCCCCCATCCTCCCCAATTTCACCCCCACCCTCGACCGTTCCTCCCCATGTCCAGCGGAGTCCCCAACTGCCCCCCTTTATGCGACAGCGGAAGCCGTAACGGCAGCCGTGGATGGGACTGTAGCAGGCACAATGACGTTCAGAGCTTGCTTCAGAACTTTTAATGTTGCTGGGAGTTCACCAATGGGTCGCCCATCGGCATGAATGGGTAGTTTAGCGTTAGAAAATAGCTGGATTTCAGCCGCATGGTAGGTTTCAAGCTTGGGACTGTAATGGTACTGCCCCCGATTGATTGCCCAGAAATGGCGGATCAATTCCCACTTACTGAAGTTGCGATAAATACTGATGGTCAACAGCCCATCATCGAGACTGGCACTGGGCGCTACGGTAAAACCACTGCCGTAGTAGGGTCCGTTGGCAATGACGACAAATAAAGCTGCTAACCGTAGTTCATGGGACGTGCGGGCTTTACTCAATCGGAGGGAGCGGCGCTGGCGGGTTTGATCCTCGCGTGCCTCTGCGATCGGTCGGTCTAACAGAATGTGCAAGCGCTGGGGTTGATAGCTCATGGTCAACTGGATGACCTGCAACAAACGACCCCACCGTCCCTCCTTAATGTCTTCTCCCAGGGGAAATAGGACTGCATCCAGTCCGACACCTGCGGCTTCAAAAAAGAAATGGTCATCATTCACCTGCCCGACATCGATTGGTTGAATATGACCTTGGGCAAGCACCTGACACGCTTCTGTAAGCTCCGTGGGTAAATTGAGACTACGGGCAATGTTGTTGTAAGTCCCGATTGGCAAGATTCCCAGAGGGATGGGTGCATGGATTAGTCCCTTGGCAACCTCACTCACTGTTCCGTCACCACCGCTCACTACCACCAGGTCATATCCTTCTTCTACGGCTCGTTGAGCAATCAAGGCAGGGGATTCATCTGATTTTGTGAAGGTCAGATCCGCCCTAATATCGACTGCCTCTAACGCCGCTATGATATCAGGCAGTTTCATCGGGTTGGGATCCTCGTCACCAGCGATCGGATTCATGATTAAACGGGCACGTTTCATAGGAGGAGCCAAATGACAGGGATTAGGTTAGGGGTCAGGCTTCGATGTGAGCGCTCAGCCGAACGGTATCAGGTGTTAGAGGAAAGGGAAAGGCTGTGATTGCTAAATTGTCCCTAGCCCTTGTGGCTACTGCTACAAATAGCAACCTGCAAAAAAGGAGGATTTTCTCCATGGGCATTTCTTGTGCAAATGGATAAGAAGAATTTAACGCTTTGCGAAGGAGACTGCCATCTATCTCAGCTGAGACTATTGCTAAAGTCGGTAGTGTTTTAGTTGGGTAGATCTTGAGCTGAGACAGGATTGTGACCAAAACTTCCTGGTTGAGATTGAGTTAAACAGACTAAACCGGACGGTAGAGTAAGTGCCATCACGAGTAGCTTTTGAATTCTTTCTTGAGGCGGATTAGCCCTACTACCTTATGGTAGATACTGGATATGGCAGATGCCATATGCCTAACGCTAGTATTTTTCAAAGAGGTAGATGTACGTGAGTGGTGCAATCGATCAGGCTCCCTCTGAGATTTTTACAGGCGATAGTGAGATGGCGATGCTGCTGCGATCGCTCGATTGGTCGCAAACGCCGCTAGGGTCGGTTGAAACTTGGCAGGACAACTTAAAAACGGCTGTGCAGATCCTGCTGACAGAACTCGATCAAGCCCAGCAGCTAGAAAAAATACGGCTAGAACCAGATCTGCCGCCACAGCGTACAGCAATCCATGCCTTATGCCAATCTGCCCAAGCCGATGCCTTTCGAGCCAAGCTCACCAATGCGCTACGCTCACTAACTGACGCCAATGAGATTCAGGCGATCGCTGCCCGTGTTCTGGGCGAGTCTCTGGGTGCAAGCCGTGTCATTTACATCGACGTGTTACCCAGTGGCAAGGAAGTCATTGTCCATAAAAACTACACGAACGGTGTTTCGGAACTGGGTGGGCTGTACCATCTGCAAAACTTTGGATGTAACCTGGCAGACGACCATCAAGAGGGGCAAACGGCAAGCGTTCCTGATGTGGCGAATCATCCTAGATATACCGCCAGCGAGAAGACAAGATATCGCTCGCTCGATATCGCTGCCCATGTTGAGGTACCGCTGCTCAAGAATGGTCAATTCGTCGCTTTACTAGCGGTGCATCAGGCAACCCCTCGCCAGTGGACAGAATCGGAGGTGAAACGAGTCGAGGAAACCGCAGAGCAGACGTGGGCAGCCGTTGAACGTGCCCGTGCAGAAGCCGTTTCCCGTCAGAGCCGTACCGAACTTGAACGGCAACTGCGGAAGTTCGATGCGATCGTGGCTGCCATTCCCGATTTTATTTACACCTTTGATTTGGCGGGACGGTTCACATATATCAGCCCGGCGTTGCTTAATCTGTGGCAGAAAACTTTGGATGAAGCTTTAGGAAAGAACTTTTTTGAGCTGGATTACCCACCGGATTTAGCAACCCGACTTCAGCAACAGATTCAACAGGTGATCCGCACCCGCCAGCCGCTCAAGGATGAAACGCTCTACACTAGCCAGATCGGCACCCGCGCCTACGAATATATTTTCGTGCCACTTGTGGACAGAAAGGGTGCAGTAGAAGCCGTGGCAGGCGTAACGCGAGACATCACCGATCGCGAACGGGCAGAAGAAGTATTACGCTCCAGTGAGCAACAATTCCGCAACCTGGCAGACAACGCTTCGATGATGGTTTGGGTGACGGACACCACAGGTTCCTGCACCTTCTTGAGTCAAAGCTGGTATGACTTCTCAGGGCAAACCGAGGCAGATGAACCGGGATTTAGCTGGCTCGATGTCGTGCATCCAGCCGATCGCGAATCCGCTAAAGCAATTTTTCTATCAGCCAATCAACGCCAAGAAGCGTTTCAACTCGAATACCGTCTGCGTCGCAAAGACGGCGAATACCGCACCTGCATCGATGCAGCGCGTCCCTGGTTTGATGCAAATGGCGAGTTCAAGGGCTTCATTGGTTCAGTGATTGACATTGACGATCGCAAACAATCTGAGGCTGCTTTACGTGAATCTGAGGAACGCTATCGCACCCTGTTTGAATCGATCGACGAAGGCTTCTGCATTGTTCAAGTGCTCTTTGACGAAAATGATACGCCGATTGACTACCGTTTTTTAGAAACTAATCCCACCTTTGAACAACAAACGGGGCTTCAACAAGCCGTTGGTCAAACAGCGCGTCAGCTAGTTCCAGATCTGGAAGACCACTGGATCGAAACCTACGGTCAAGTCGCGCTGACCGGTGAGGCTGTTCGGTTTGAAAATAGCTCTAAAACCCTGAACCGTTGGTTCGATGTCTATGCCTGCCGCACAGGTGAGCCAGCGGCGCGAAAAGTTGCCCTTGTCTTCAAAGACATTAGCGATCGCAAACGAGCAGAAGAACTTTTGCGCCGAGCCGCCGAGTTGGATGCTTTTCGCGTCTCTCTTGCTGATGTGCTGCGCCCACTTGACGACCCAGCAGAGATCCAGTCAATGGCTAGCCGTGTACTCGGTGAATATCTTGGTGCCAACCGGGTGGCATACTTCGAGGTTCGTGGTGCTGATTACGTCGTTGAGCGGGATTACATCAATGAAGCTAAAGCACTGGCTGGTCACTACCCGATTGATTCGTTTGGGCACGAACTGCTTGCAGCATACCGCACTGGTCGTACCGTGTGTGCATCTGATGTCGCAGCCGATCCCAACTTGCCCCCCGAGCAGCGAGCAACTTACGCTGCGATCCAGATCGGTGCTTACATCGGCATACCGCTGGTCAAGGGGGGCGAGTTCGTAGCTGGGCTGGCAGTCCACACATCCAATCCACGAACTTGGACCCCAGACGAGATCTCTTTGGCAGAAGAAGTCGCCGAGCGCACCTGGGCAGCAGTCGAGCGCGCCCGCACGGAAGCAGCCTTGCGCGTCAGTGAAAACCGCTTCCGCATGGCGATCGAAGCGGCTCAATTGGGCACCTGGGACTGGAATCTGGTCACCAATCAATTGGTTTGGGATGAGGGTTGCAAAGCCATGTTTGGCTTACCACCCGAAGCCGAGAGCAGCATTGAGGTCTTTTTTGCAGGACTGCACCCCGACGATCGCGAACGCCTAGAACAAGTGCTGCAATGGGCTTTGAATCCAGCCAACCTTGGCAAGGTTGACACAGAGTACCGGACAATTGGGATTCAAGATGGGGTTGAACGGTGGATTGCGGCGAAAGGACAGGCTTACTTTGATTCTGCCAGCAATCCACAACGCTTTGTCGGCACCGTACTCAATATTACGGAGCAAAAACAGATTGAGGCAGAACGGGAACAACTCCTTACCCGTGAACAAGCCGCACGAGAGGCAGCCGATCGCGCCAACCGGATCAAAGACGAATTTTTAGCCATGCTGTCCCATGAATTGCGATCGCCCCTCAATCCTATTCTCGGTTGGTCAGCCCTGTTGCAGCAGGGGAAATTGGATGCAGCAAAAACCACAATGGCATTGACGACCATTGAGCGTAATGCTCGACTCCAGGCGCAACTGATTGACGATCTACTTGACATCTCCCGGATTCTCAGCGGCAAACTCAGCTTAACCGTGATGTCGGTTGAGCTCAGTGCAGTCATTTCTGAAGCCCTGGAAACGGTTCGCTTAGCTGCAGAAGCGAAAGCGATTCAAATTCACACGCTGATCTCACCTGCTATTGGCAGTGTGACCGGAGATACCGGGCGGTTGCAACAGGTGGTGTGGAATCTGTTATCCAACGCGGTCAAATTCACACCTCACAGGGGACAAGTCATCGTTGCCCTGGCTGCGGATGAAACCCACGCGCAAATTCAAGTGGTCGATACTGGAAAAGGTATCCCCGCTGACTTCCTGCCCCATGTTTTTGAGAATTTCCGGCAGGAAGATGGAGCCACCACACGCAAATTCGGTGGTTTGGGATTAGGATTGGCGATCGTGCGGCAAATTGTGGAACTGCATGGGGGAACCGTCGTGGTTGAGAGCCAGGGTGAAGGACAAGGAGCTACCTTTACCGTTCGCATCCCACTGACGCGGCGCTCCCATGAATTGCCAGCGATCGCCCCACCTGCCAACTCAACCGGAGATTTAAGCAGCATCCACATCTTAGTTGTGGATGACGATGCAGACTCACGCGAATTTGTAGCGTTTGTTTTGGAACAGGCAGGGGCGATCGTTTCCATTGCTACCTCTGGAGCCGAAGCACTGCAAACCTTCGCTCAAGAGGTTCCAGACATCATTGTCAGTGATATTGGGATGCCTGAAATGGATGGCTATATGCTGATGCGTCAGATTCGTAGCCTGGCACTAAAAGAAGGGAGAGAAACTCCCGCTATTGCCCTGACTGCCTACGTTGGAGAGATGGATCGCCAGCAAGCATTGGCTTCTGGGTTTCAATGCCATCTGGCTAAACCTATTAACCCTAATGAGTTAGTTCAGATGATTGCTACCGTCACTAGCAGGGGGCAGCACGTCTAGCCTATTGCTGTCCTTTAGCCACAAACGAGACAAGCTCCATGCAAAGATAATACGCATCTTTCCAAACCCTTCATTCCTTATCGCTCACTCCCTTCCCTTCCTGCTCCGCTTCAAGGCTCTCTAGGAATGGATCGGCGATACATTTCACATAAATGTGCGATGGTATCAATCAGTGTGAGCCGGTAATCTAGCAAGATCTCTTCACTGCGTCCCTCCAGTTTGAGCTGTTTGGCAAATTCATCCATCAGTTCCATGTGAATTTCTACAACCTGGGCGACTGGAATATCAGCAAAAAAGATGGTGTTGACGAAATCGTCGATGCGCTGATTGAGAGAGTCATCACTTGCAAAATAGTGCAGAAGAATGTCCCGATACTCAAGCTTTAGCTGGTCTAGAAGTTCCTTTTTTTCAGCAGAGGAGAGGTGTCGGAAGAAATTCTTGGCATTCCGTTTGTAGTACACACCCAGGTACCCTAGCCGCTCCCTCAGTTTGTCGGTTAATCGTTGCTGTTGTAATTTAAGGAAGTTTTGTGCTACGGGGTTGATCGTCTGCTCTGTAGCGAGATGAGGTTTTCTTAGCTTGCAAGAGTGAGAAAGATGGATAAATTGGGCGATCGCCTGGTCAATATAGCCAGTCAGTTGATCAATCTGGGACTCAGCAATACAAACTTCTGCGGTGTGATAGAGAAAGAATGGTTCGCCTTTAGGAGAGTCCGATGGAGGCTTTACAGACTCCTGGGGGAGATCGGCATTAATGATAATAGCAGGTAGCAAAACAGCCTGACCATGCAGCCAGTTGGCTAACAGCAGCAGATCTGGATCATCCTGTAAGATTAGACAGTCTACCTGCTGTTTTTCTTGATCAATAAACGTAAAAAAATCCTCAGTCGATCGGGTCTGGATAACCGTATAGTCATTATCACTCAGGCTTTCTACAACCGCCTGAATGAGCCGTTCTGTCTTCAGAAAAATACCGATTAGTAAATGGGCAGACAATGGCTTCGTTAAGGAATGAAGGATTGGGGTGAGAGTTGGGCTTTACAGATTGGCAGAATCACAATCAAACTCAAGGCGTATATAGCAATTCCCATTTGTGTGTGCGGTCAAACGGCGTTATTCAGTAAGGGTTTCTGGCATTAGTTTGTACCGCACTAGTTTGAGAATCGCTATATAGCGTTTTTGAATCCAGTGAGGTACATGGATAGCCGTAAAGCCCTTGAGTCAAACAGATGAGATGTACCTCACCAAGAAAGGAAACGCTATAGTCTGATTTTTTAGTAAACATTTAAACTTTTGTTAATACTTCAACACTTAATTAATTATAGTTACAAAGCGATCGCCCTCTACGGGTGGATTCTCTTAAATCACGCGATAATTGGGCTACAACTATATTTGTGACTATTAATTGCAGTCATTTCCCGCTTCAGTGTTTGCCCAAGCCCTTTTGTCCTTTGCCTGCATTCGGTGGTTCCTGTCCCGGATTGCCCTGATGAACTTGTTGAACATCCCTTTTAGAGTCCGCTCTGTGCCGTGTCCCGCTGGGCATGTTTTCCATGCTTTTAACCAATGCTTGTCTTCGAGAATTTATTCAGCCAGTTCCTACTTGCTCTGAAACTGCGGATTTGACAGCAGCGTTTGAGGCAAGTGGGTGGGATGGCAAACAATCCCCAGACAGCCTATCCGACTGTCTGGTTTTGGTTGATGGGCAGATGCGCCCCACAGGGTTGGTTCGTCTGTGTCGATTGGTCCCTTATCTGCTTCAGGCAGGAATGGGGAGGCAACAGCCGCCCTTGAAGAAAGCACGGAAGGCAACAAAAGCCAATCATTTTCCTCAACCAATTGAGCCGTCCTTGATTGAGCCGGTCACTGTTCTATCGGGTGCATTGCCAATTGGGCAGTTTTTGCTTGACCCCAATGCCCAAGCTCAGTCTGATTTTGTGGTGGTTGGCGATCGCGGTGAATGTCTGGGGCTACTCAATTACGCCTGCTTACTTCGGTTTTTGACGACCCATCTGGCGGAGCGGTCAGAGTTGGAGAGGCAGGTGCCGCCAGTTATGGTTGAACCTGTTATTAGGGAAGCGGCTGAAACCAAGCGCCAAAAGGCTTTGAAGTATGAGCAGCGGCAAACAGCCCGACTGGCACAGCAGCTTTTAGCTCAGAAGGGAGAGTTGGAGCAGCAAGTGAAGTCTCAACAAGAGACGATTCACCAACTGATGGAACACCCAGGTAAGCTTCAGACTCTGGAGGCATCGTTGCGATCGCAGCTTGCGCAGGTGGATTTGTCTGCTTCTGTGGATCACAATCCCCTGCACCCACTGTTGGAGTTGTTAGAGCAGTTGCCCTTACCCCTGATGCTCCAGGCTGGAGATGGGCGAATTCTGGCACAAAATTCTGTTTGGCGGCGGCAGGTAGATGACTCGGTGGATTCTGACAGGATCCAACAGGAGATTTCGACGCTGCTAGATGTGCCCGCAGAAGAAACAGCTCCTCCGGCTCAGGAATGTGAGCTGAAACGCCTGCGATCGGTGCCGCGACAAGCCCTTGAAACACCGCTCAATTTCTATCAGCCAGAGGCATTACCATCCCCTAATCCGGTGCTGACCGATTCCTTCATGGATGGAGTGGAATCTGGACTGGGTTCACATTGGTGCCACCTGGGAGCCAAACCGGGCACCTGTATTTGCTCCTACCCACTAAAAAATGGTGAGGAGCAGGTGTTTCAGTTTGTAAAGATTCCGGTGGGGACACTGGCTTTACCAACCAGGCGTGAGGCGATCGCCCCTCTGGCAACCCGGCATCATCCATCGAAGGCTTCAGAGGCAACGGTTTCAGCCCAACCATTTTGTCTGGCGACCCAAATTCTAACTTCCTATAAGGCTCCGGTTGCCCTGATGGAGCTAGTGGATGCAATTCACTCCGGTGAGGCAGAAGCTAAACCTGTGCCGCCATCTGCTCCCCCAGACTCCCATACGCTCTGGCTCATCCTGGCACAGGACATCACGGAGCAACAGCAGCTTGCCCGAGAATTGACCGCTAAAAACGTAGACCTGATCCACCTGAATCGTTTGAAGGATGAGTTTCTGGCATGCATCAGTCATGAACTTCGCACACCCCTGACGGCTGTTTTGGGTTTATCGAGCCTGCTGAAGGATCAGACCCTGGGCGAGATGAATCAGCGCCAGGTGCATTATGCCCAGCTTATCTACCAAAGCGGTCGGCAACTGATGGCGGTTGTGAATGACATCCTGGATCTGACCCGGATGGAAACCGGGCAGTTAGATCTGGTTTCTGAACCAGTTGATATCAGAACAGTTTGTAACCGGGCATTTGAGCAAGCGCAACAGTTACGGCTGTTAGACGATAAGCAGAGCATCGCTGATAACTACCAGTTTCCAGCGTTTTCGTTGGAGGTAGAAGCTGGATTGGAAATGCTCGTTGCCGATGAACAACGTCTGCGTCAGATGTTGCTCCATTTACTGACTAATGCCCTCAAGTTCACAGAACCGGATAAGCAGATTGGGCTAAAGGTAAACCGTTGGGGTGGCTGGATTGCCTTTACGGTCTGGGATGAGGGGATCGGGATTCCAGCGGAGAAGCAACATCTGGTTTTCCAGAAATTTCAGCAGTTAGAGAATCCCCTGACTCGCCGCTTTGAGGGTACCGGCTTGGGTTTAGTCTTAACTCAACGGCTTGCCCGTCTGCATGGGGGGGATGTCACGTTTATTTCAAAGGACGGACAGGGAAGCCAATTTACGATTCTGCTGCCTCCCAGCCCACCGGGGAAATCGGCGATCGCCCCCAACAGTGATGCCTCCGATCCATTACAAACCATCCATCCCGGCGGTCAGGTATGGTTGAATACGCCCAGCCAACCGGCACCTCCGTGGAATGCCCTGTATCAGACGGCAACCAGTCGTGATTCTGTACAGGATAGGTTACGCCAGCGCCTGGTGCTGATTGTGGAAGCCGCTCCTCCTTTTATTGAAACCCTGGCTGATCAACTCACAGGGCTGGGATACCGGGTTGTGATTGCCCGATCAGGGACAGAAGCGGTAGAAAAAGCCCGTCGTCTGCAACCCTGTACGATTTTTGTGAACCCGGTGCTGCCGTTGCTTTCTGGCTGGGATGTGGTAACACTGCTTAAATCTAGCCCTGATACCCGACAGATTCCAGTCGTGATGATGGCAACTAAAGTGGATGAAATCCATACTCACCAGAGTCAGGCGGATGGCTGGCTTAGTTTGCCTGTTCAGGCAAAGGCTCTGCGCCAAACCTTAGGGCAACTGATACCTGAACCTGGCGAACCCGTCACGGCTAACCCCCCATCCCATGTTTTGACGATTCTGCGCCTTGGTCTTGGTGCCTGGATGGATCCTCATCTCGCAATCACTACCGCTGACCTGACCCGCCTCCTCCATTCCCATCGCTACCACGTTTTAGAAGCCGACGACCTGGAGCAGGCAGAACTACTGGCTCGAGTCTGGAAACCGAATGTTGTATTGCTGGATGGCACTCCCGTTGACTCCGCTATTTACTTCCAGCAGTTCAGCCAGCAAACCTTTCTGTCATCCCTCCCACTGGTCACTCTGAACCAGGAAACGACTCAGGCAGCCAACCAGGTGCCAGGGCTGCTGGTGTTTCCTTGCCTTGCTACGCCTGTTTCACCGGCTGTGGTCGAGAACGCAACGGAAACCTCTGCCCTATTACAGGTGATTCAAATTGCCGCTGGTTATGCATGGCGGCCGTCTATCCTGGCTCTCAATTTGGCAACGCTCCCGTCATCCCCGGATGCTAACCTCCAAACTGTACCCGACCAAACTCTGGGTGGGCTTCCCAAGGAAGCGGAATGGCTGCAAGCATTAACTCAATATCTACAAACGGCTGGCTTACGGGGACTGATAGGACGCTGCTGGCAGGAGGTTTTGCAGCAGGTGCAATCTCAAAGTATCGATCTACTGTTGATTTGCTGGACCGAGGGCGAACCTCAAACCAGTACCCTGGAAATGCTCTCTAGCCTGCAAAAATTAGAGGAAAAGCCCCCCATTCTGGTGCTGGATCATCGCGATCGCGAAGCAGGCAACTCCCAATCTCCAGTTAAACCCTTACCCGCTATCCTGCAACAACTGGCAACCCAGATTCTGCCCCCTTCCCTGCCTATGGAAAAACTTCTGAGTCAGATTTATGAGGTCTTGAGAGGGTAAGGGGGAATTGGGTGCCAGGAGTTGAGCGAGTCCAAAGCGACTTTCAGCGTGGGCAAAATACCGAATGGGACTTTAATTAGCCCATTCCCTTAAATTTTCTTGCCGAACTTTGCTTGTAAGTCCTCCAGGGAGGGGGCTTTGGGTTGAGGTTGCTTGTCCGATTGAGATTTCTTATCCGATTGAGACTTCTTATTCGGTTGAGATTTTTTGTCCAGTTGAGGTTGTCTGTCTTGTGGTTTGCGATCTGGGCTGTCTGGGATGAGATCGCCCAACCGCATGGAAAGGCTAATCCGCTTTAAGGATTCATTCACTTCCAGCACTCGGACTTTGACAACCTGACCCACTTTCACAATCTGCTGTGGGTCGCTGACAAACCGATCTGCCAGTTGGGAGATGTGAACCAGCCCATCCTGATGCACCCCAATATCCACAAAGGCACCGAAATTGGCAACGTTCGTCACCACCCCTTCTAGCTCCATGCCCAGACTCAAATCGGAAATTTCTTTTACGCCTTCCTTAAAGGTGGCGTATTTAAACTCGGCGCGGGGGTCCCTGCCCGGTTTTTCCAGTTCAGCCAAAATATCCCGCAGGGTTGGTTCGCCCACGGTGTCAGTCACATACTTTTTTAAGCCGGTGGACGTGAGGCGACTGGCAACGTCGGTGATTTGTGTCAGAGGCAGGTTCAGATCGGCGGCGATCGCTTCTACCACGGAGTAACTTTCCGGGTGAACTGCTGTATTGTCCAGGGGGTTTTTGCTATCTCGGATGCGTAAAAATCCAGCCGCTTGTTCAAAGGCTTTGGGTCCCAGCTTGGCAACTTTGAGCAGTTGACGGCGATCGCGAAACGCCCCGTTTTCATTGCGGTACGCCACGATGTTGTTGGCAATGATGGGGGTAATACCAGAAACGAACGTCAGCAGTTCCTTCGACGCGGTATTCAAGTCTACGCCAACGTAGTTAACGCAGCTTTCCACGGTTTCATCCAGTTTCTTTTTAAGTAATTTCTGATCCACATCATGCTGGTATTGCCCTACACCAATGGATTTGGGGTCAATTTTCACCAGTTCAGCCAGGGGGTCTTGTAAACGCCGACCAATGCTGACCGCACCTCGCACCGTCACATCCTGATCGGGAAATTCGGCTATCGCCACCGGACTGGCAGAGTAAACCGATGCTCCCGCTTCATTCACCATCACTTTGATCGGTTTGCGCTCCAGGGTTGTCAGCACTTCGGTCACAAACTCATCCGTCTCTCGTCCGGCAGTCCCATTTCCAATCGCAATCAATTCAATCCCGTATTTCTGGATTAAATGAGCCAGGGTGCGGGCGGCTTCATGGCGCTGATTGGCGGACTGATGGGGAAAGATAGTTTGATATTCCAGAAACTTAGCCGTCTGATCCAGCGCTGCCACCTTACAGCCAGTGCGAAAACCAGGGTCGATCGCCAGCGTCGGTTTCATCCCCGCCGGAGAAGCCAGCAGCAGTTCCCGCAGGTTTGCCTCAAAGGTCTTGATCGATTCAATATCGGCGATCTGTTTTTTAGCTGAACGCACCTCGTTGATTAAGGACGTTTTCATCAGTCGAATGAAGGCATCCTTCAGCATATCCCGGTAAAACTGGCGCAGGATAGGCACTTTAGTGCGAATTTCCTTGGACTCCAGGTAAGACAACGCTGCATCTTCATCAAACTCCAGTTCCACATTCAGAATTTCTTCTGCTTCACCCCGGTAGAGCGCCAGCAGGTTGTGGGGCGGAATTGTTTTTACCTTCGCCCGGTAACTGCGATACATCTCAAACTTGGTGGAACCTTCGGGATGGTCGCCTTTGACCCGTGATGCCAGCAATCCAGATTCCATCAGGTAATCCCGCAAATAAGCCCGGTGTTCTGCCTTGTCTGCCACTTCCTCCGCCAGGATGTCACTGGCTCCTTTGAGGGCATCTTCAGCCGTGGCAACTCCCTTGTCCTGAGAAACATACTGAGTCGCTTCTTCCTGGAGGGATTTGACCGCAGCATTAGACAGATTCAGCGACTTAATCCAGTCTGCCAGGGGTTCCAATCCCTTTTCACGGGCAATGGTGGCACGGGTGCGGCGCTTGGGTCGGTAGGGCAGATAGAGGTCTTCCAGTTCGGTTTTTTGCAGACAGGTTTCAATCTGTGCCTGAAGCGCTGGGGTGAGTTTATCCTGCTGGGCGATCGCCTGTAAGATGGCTTTCTTCCGCTCCTCCAGTTCGGTCAGGTAGGCATAACGATCAAACAGATCCCGTAGTTGGGTTTCGGTCATCTCCCCCGTGCGTTCTTTACGGTAGCGGGCGATGAAGGGCACGGTCGATCCCTCTGCCAACAGTTCCAGGGCATTGCTGACCTGAAAAGGTTTGAGCGAAAGTTCCGTTGCCAGATGTTGGGGAATGTTGAGCATAGCAGTCCAGTTCAGAAAACCTTTTCTTAGGATAGTGCGATCGCCGATCTTGTAGGTTGGTTTTCCCAGCGTCAACCCAGATTACAGCGAGACAGGTAATCGCACTCACTTGAACATTCCCTATCAAAAAAACTATTCTGGCAGGGACGGTTGGGGTATATCGTCCGATTCTTCGATGACTAGCGGTTCTGCTATTGGCTCAGAGGGAGGGGGACTGCCCCAGCGATCGAGCACGTCTTCTATCAGCACTCGCCTTACCCAGATCTGGACGACCACCATCAGGGGAATTGACAGCAGCAAACCTAAAAAACCAAAAATGGTTGCAAAAAAGACCTGTCCCATCAAGGTCAATGCCGGAAGCAGAGAAACCTGTTGTGACATGATATAAGGAGTCAAAAAACTGCTTTCGAGTTGCTGAATCAGGATATATAGACCCAGAACCAGTAAGGCTTTCAGCACAGGTGTATGGGGGTCGAGCAAGGCGATCAGTATCGGGGGAACCACACTGAAGGTTGGACCAATATTGGGAATAAAGTTGAGTAGCCCGGAGAGGATGCCCTGTGCCAATGCGGCTGGTACTCCAATCACAATCAACCCCAGGGTACTGAAAACAGCCACCACTGCCATGCTGATAAAGGCACCAACAATCCAGCGCCCCAGCGACACTTCACATTCCAGCAAAATACCATCCACCCGTTGCCGATAAAAGGACGGAAACAGGCGAATGAAACCGCGACGGTAAGCAAGCGGGTTGACCAGCAGCATTAACCCTAAAACAACTACCAGAAGAAAGTTCAAAATATTGCCAAACCAACTGGAGAAAAAAGCGAACGAACCGCTTAAAAGTTTGTTGACCAGCGGTTGTGCTTGTTGCACCAGACTTTCCCACCGCGGAACATAGGGCTTGAATACACCGGGGACTAACTGGAGTAGCCATCCTTCAATCTTGCTACTGAACTCATCACTGCCTAAAGGCACTAAAACGAAAAGCTCTTGAAACTGGCGGGCGAACGGTGGCACAATCAACCAGAAGAAGATTGCCATCAGCACCAGCATAAACAGGATGGCAATCAGAACCGCCCCTGAACGTTTAATTCCTTCCTTCTGTAACCGCTGTGCTAACAGGTTAAGGCTATTTGCCAGCACAACCGCTGCAAATACCAGCAATAGAATTTGTCGAATCTGCCACAGAATATATAAGGCAGCAATCAATACCAGCAGACCAATCCAACGCCCCAGATTCACGGTTTACTCCTCGCTTCTGTCCTTTTGTTGTTGCCAGCGCCAACCCAGGATAACGGTCATCAGCAATACAGGAAACCAGACACCTACAAGTGCTGCCGTCGTTGAAGCTGGGATCGGTAGAGTTGGACCAAGGTACTTAATGGCGATCGCCAATCCCGCTGAGAGTACCATTACTTTCAATACAAAATCAGTCATAAATTAAGGTTCAAAGTATCAATGGAGCTATAGGGGGAAGGAATCAGGAATTTTATACCATCCTGGATTTTAGATGTAGAGGGTGAAACGTCTATCAAAACTGGATTTCAGTCATGAATTTTCCCAAGCTGCGATTTAAATGGGTATCGGATAGGCTGTGGCACATTTGCAGATAAGGAATTATCCCCCTTTTTGTTGCGCGATCGCGCGCTTGCTTTTTTAGTTGTGAATCTGGGCACTGAACGGCTAAAGGACAACCATTAAAATAAAGCCAGCGTTGAGGATTCAGGTAAATCTAAAATTTAGTGTTTGATCCCAGACACTACCCCATTTCCCAGAAAAGGATTGAGATAAGTATGCCCCCCCAATATAACCGTCGCCATTTCCTGTACGGTTCAGCCGCCCTGAGCGGCAGTCTGCTGCTAAAAGCGTGCAGTAGCCCCCCACCCCCCACCAATTCTTCACCTGCCGCATCACCCAATGCCGCAACCGATGCCAGCAGCCTCAAAGTGGCGATCGTGTTGCCAGGAATTATCACCGACAAAGCCTGGAATCAGGCTGGCTATTCAGGGTTAGATGAAATTAAATCCCGTTTGGGGGCTGAAACTGCCTATGTGGAGAAGGTGGGTCAGGCTGATCAGGTTGAGGCACTGTCTGACTTTGCCCGCCGAGGCTTCAATCTAGTCTATGCCCACGGGGGGCAGTTTGATGCCTCGATCAAGCAGGTCGCGCCCCAATTCCCCAGCACCTTTTTTGTCGGTGTCAATGGGGCTGCGACTGGAGCCAACCATGCCTCGCTCCTGATTGATAACCTTCAGGCAAGTTACCTGTGCGGCATTATTGGTGCGACCATGAGCCAGTCTGGCAAGATGGCGTATATTGCGGGTCAGGAATTTCAGGCAACCCAGGAAGAACTACGTGGCTTTATTCTGGGTGCCCGGTCTGTGAAGCCAACTATTCAGATCAGTTCTACCTTTACCGGCGATTGGAACGACGCTGCCAAAGCCAAGGAAGCGGCTGAAGCGATTATTTCTGCGGGGTCGGATGTCATTTACCAATGGTTAGATAATGCCTCGCCAACGGTTCTGCAAAGCTGTGCGGATAAAGGGATTTATGCCTTCGGCAACACCGCCGATCAGTTAGAGGTCGCTCCTAAAGCCGTATTGACCAGTGCCGTTAAGCGGATTGACCTGGCGATCGCCAAACTTGCTGAACTGGCATCCAAGGGTGAACTCAAAGGTCAGGTGTACGCCTTGGGGTTGGAAGAGGCTGACATTCTGTATCTGGGCAAATTCAATGATGCGGTTCCCAAAGATCTGCAAGATCAGGTCAACAAAACCGAAGCTGCCATCCTCTCAAAGCAAATTACCTTTCAAGCCTGTACTGAGGAAGGAAAAGAGACTCGCTGTGTGAAGGGGACAGCTTAGTAGGCTGCGGCGTAAGTTCAGCAACGATTCTAAGACGCAGGGGCAGGTGGTAGGTGGTAGGGAGCACGAATGGTAGACCAATTTGCACCACGCTCTACTGGGGCGAGCTATCTTCGGTTGGAGAGTATTACTAAACGGTTCCGTGCTTTTGTCGCCAATGACGCGATCGATTTGGAGGTGAGGGCAGGTTCGATTCATGCATTACTGGGGGAAAATGGGGCGGGCAAAACCACGCTGATGAATATTCTGTCGGGACTTTATTTGCCTGATGCGGGACAAATTTATCTGGAGGGTAACCCCGTTCAAATTGCTTCTCCCAGTGCAGCAATTCGGCAGGGCATTGGCATGATCCATCAACATTTCATGCTGGTGCCCCAACTCACCGTTACCGAAAACATTATTCTGGGGGCAGAGCCATCCCTACATCTGAGTCTGTCTCAGAAAGCCCATGAGATTGCCCAAATGTCTGAGGCTTATAGTCTGACGGTTGATCCGTTTACCCGAGTGGGTGATTTGCCCGTGGGTAGCCAGCAGCGGGTTGAAATTTTGAAGGCACTGTATCGGCAAGCACGGTTACTGATTTTGGATGAGCCAACGGCGGTGCTGACCCCCCTGGAAGTTGAGAACTTTTTTAAGATCCTGCGTCAGTTAGCTAACCGTGGGCACACGATTATCTTCATCAGTCACAAATTGGAAGAGGTCTTGAACCTGTGCGATACCGTGACCGTGCTCCGGCGAGGTCAGGTTGTGGCAACCACAACCACCCAACAGGCAACCCGGCACGACCTGGCACGCCTGATGGTGGGGCGGGAAGTTCTGTTTCAGTTGAATAAACCTGAGCCAAGCCCAGGAGAGGTGGTTCTGGACGTGCAACAGATGCAGGTGAGAGACGATCGCAACCTGCCAGCCTTACGGGGTGTGACCTTCCAACTGCGGGCGGGGGAAATTTTGGCGATCGCGGGTGTGGATGGCAACGGACAACGAGAACTGGCAGATGCGATCGCTGGTCTGCGTCCAGTGACCGCCGGGACTATCCAGTTAAGTGGACGAAATATTACAGATTGGTCCCCCCAACAACGGGTCAAGCATCTGAAACTGGGTTACATCCCAGAAGACCGGCAAAAGATGGGTCTGGTCATGCGTTTCACCATTGCCCGTAACCTAATCTTAAAGGCTTTCAAGTTTCTCCCCTTCTGCCGTCACTGGTTGCTGCGCCAGGTTGAAATTGATGCCAACGCCGATCATGCCATTCATAACTTTGACATTCGGGCAACCAGTGGCAAACTGCGAGTGCATCAACTATCGGGTGGGAACCAACAGAAAGTGGTGCTGGCGCGAGAGCTATCGGGCGAACCGGGTTTGATCATCGCCATGCAACCCACACGAGGTTTGGATGTGGGCGCAACAGAGTATGTGCAACAAGCATTGTTGGCAGAACGACAGCGGGGAGCCGCTATTCTCTACATCTCGACGGAACTGGAAGAGGTGATGGCAATAGGCGATCGCATTGCAGTCATGTACGAAGGGCAGTTCCTTGCCACACTGGACGCTAAAACTGCCACGCTGGAACAGGTTGGGTTGCTGATGACGGGGGGAGAGGGGTTGAGAGTTGAGAGTTGATTCGTCAGGGTGAAACCTCCGAGGTTTCGAAAACCTCGGAGGTCTGGAGGCTTACTTCAGGACATACCCTTACTAACAACTAACAACCAACAACCCCTTCCCTCTCTCCCATGAATCAAAGCCCCGATGATAGCGTCGAATCGGGGGTATCAATCTGGCGAGGCTCATCGGCAGTGTCGCCATTGTGGGGATTGCCAGAGGAACCGTTGGCGATCGCGGTTTCAGGCGGAGGCTCCACCTCCCGGGATGGCAACCAGATCCGGAAGGTACTCCCCTGGTCTGGAACGGACTGAAATGACATGGTTCCCCCGTGCAGTTCCGCCAGACGCTTGGTCAACGCCAAGCCCAAGCCCGTACCCTCATGTCGGCGAGTTAGAGAAGAGTCCACCTGCTGAAACGGACGGAACAAAAGGTGCCACCGATCTTCAGGAATCCCGATCCCGGTATCCTTGACCTCCAGACAGAGATAGGGCGTGGTGGGATTCACCGGGCTGCGGTCAGGGCGGTTTTCCTGTTCCAACTGATAGCCAGATCCCGCCCATGCCCTGAGCCGAACCTGTCCCCCCTCTGGGGTAAATTTCACTGCGTTGTACAGGAGATTAATCACCATCTGGCGAACACGGCGCTCATCCAGCGATACCCGATCTAGATGAGACGCAATCTCTAAAGATAGGGACAATTGCTTGTTGTCGGCTCTAATCTGCACCATCCTGATGCTCTGCTGGCACAAGTCTTGAATAGAGACAGGCTGAAGATTGAGTTCCACTTCACCCGCTTCTATTTTGGAAAGACTGAGCAGATCTTCAATAATTTGTAATAGGTGGTCCGATGACTTAATTGCCTGCTGCAAAAAGTCCAGTTCTTCTTCCCGGCTCTCACATAAATCATTTGTAACCAGACGAACACAACCAATAATCGCATTCAAAGGAGTTCGTAGTTCATGGGATGTAGTAGCCAGAAATGCACTCTTATGCTCGTTTGCGATCTGTGCCTCCTGCCAGGCGGTTTCCAGTTCTTCAGCCCGCTCCTCTAATCGCTGCACCATGCTGTCAAGCGCTGCGGCAAGCTGATTGATCTCTCGCACCTTAAAGTCTTTCGGTGCCCGTTCCGAAGAGTTGCCCTGGGAGATGCGGAGGGCATAAGCCCCCAGTTCTTCTAAAGGAAGTGCTAAATCGCGAGCAACATAGATGGTTGCCAGCAGACTGGCAGCCACTAACCCTAAGGTCAGAACAATTAGAATTTGTCTCACCTCTTCCAGGCTAAACAGAGCACTACTAATGGGGGCAACTGCCATCACCACCCAGGTGCGGTCTTCTCCTGACCTGACTGGGATTTTGATCGGGTTGTAGGCTGCCAGCCACTCACTACCGTCTGGATCAAAGGCAAATAAGTGCAGAAATTCCTGCTTTTCAGGGTTTGACAGAATACCTGCCAAAATTCCCTGAAGTACAGGTCCATCACCTTCTTGCTCAATATTTCGACCAATCTGACTGGTTCTGGGATGGGCAAGAATGGTGCCATCCTGGTCAAAGACGACGGTGTCGCCTGAAAGAGTCCCTTGCTGACTGTCACCTTGGGTATGGAGGGCAACTTGCACACTCAGGGCGTAACGCAGTTGCCCAAAGGAGTCAAAGATTGGAGCATGTAGTACCAGGTAAAGCTGCCTTAAAGGGGTCGCCAGCCTTGCCAGCGTATCGGCATTGACGGATGAGATTCGGATGCTGGACTGGGGGTCGAGGGCAACCTGGGATGGCTTTAACCAGAAGCTATCAAGCTCGCGGCTGACGGGTTGTTTACCACAGGTGCTGGCTTCAAGCTGCCCTGTTTGCATATTTGTTAGCTGGATGCATTGCACTGACTTGGGCAGCGAACGAGACATGCGGCTGACAAACTCCTGTGCTCTCTGGGGTTGGTCAATTTGGGGAGCAAATGCTTCGCTGGCAGTCACCAGGTTAGACCGGAGTGCTTCGATCAAATCTTTAATCGTCTCGCCCTTGCGGATTGCGCTGGAGGTGAGATTGAGGCGAGCGGTTTCTAATAGACCAGAACGAGCTTTGCGGTAAACAATATATTCACCCACCAGCAATACTGGAATGCTCAGGAGCAAAATTCTGGCAAACAGAAGACGACGGAATGATGACTGACGAGGCTTAGCCATAGGAACTCTTAAACCGCTCTGAAAACTCCAACAGCCAACACTCTCAGTTGAACCAACAAGCCCTCATCCTCACCTATGGCTCGATCGCAGTCAAATTCGACTCCCATCCAGTTCAGAATATCTAAAAAAAGACTAATCTCAATTATTGCAACCTTGCATCCAATAGTCCAAATAACTTGACAATTTAAATTCTGACGAGGCTTAATTCCTTTGGTAAAGGCTATGGGCGATCGCCCCTCAACCACGGTGATTCTGGCGATGAGTGCAGACGGCAAGATCGCTGACCATACTCGTGCCGCTGCCCGATTTGGTTCCGCCAATGACAAAACCCATCTGGAGCAACAGGTTGCCCAGGCGGATGGCGTCTTGTTTGGGGCGGGAACCTTGAGGGCATACGGCACAACGATGAGAGTGATGCAGCCAATCCTGTTGCAGCAGCGGCAGCAGCAGGGTAAACCCCTCCAACCTGTACAAATTCTCTGCTCCCAATCTGGAGAAATTGACCCCGATTGTCCCTTTTTTCGGCAGCCTGTTTCGCGCTGGCTGCTAACCACCAGGGTCGGGGGCGATCGCTGGCAACCAGGAACCCAGTTTGAGCGAATCCTGGTAGTTGAAACCGCCGCCGGGACAATTGACTGGCTTGCCGCCTTTCACCAGTTTACCGAGCTTGGCTTGAACCATCTGGCAATTCTCGGTGGGGGAGGACTGGTGGCTTCTTTGCTGGCGGAAGCATTAGTGGATGAATTTTGGTTTACCCTCTGTCCCCTGGTTCTAGGAGGAGCAAACTCGCCCACTGCCGTAGAGGGTGTCGGGTTCCTGCAAGCCACTGCCCCCCACCTGGAATTGGTGGAGGTAAGAACGCTGGAGCAGGAGGTGTTTCTGCACTACCGCGTCAGCAGGTAAAATTCTGCCTACTCCGAACTCCGTTCTGTCTGAACCAGGGCTACCAAACCTACGCCACAGACTGCTAGGCGCTAACCCGTTTCACAACGGAACGGCTGTCTTCCTTGGGTTTAGCTTTGTTCACCTTTAACTGACGACCCATCCATTCTGCCCCGTCTAACTCGGCGATCGCGGCATCTTCCTGGGCATCTTCTTCCAACTCAACAAACGCAAAACCACGCATCCGCCCAGTTTCGCGATCGGTTGGCAGGGCAACTCGTGTCACGGTGCCATAGTCGGCAAAGACCTCTTTCAGGTCGTCTTCCGTTGCCCGATAGGATAGGTTTCCAATGTAGATAGTCATGGGGAACTGCTGATCTATGAGGAGCTAGGGAGCTAATCCCATAGATCTTGAAATAACATACTTGCCAGTTCCATTCTGAAAAATTGGATACCTGATAGAGGTGCAATCGGTTACCAAAATACCTGAAAGCACTATGCCAAAAGGCATTGGATCACAAGAAGTTAATAGTTAATCCTGCCAATTTAACCCAGCCAGGCTGACTAAACTACCCAGCTTTTCCTATTCAATTGAAATCGATTGCGGCCCACTACCCCTGCCATTATTAACTTCATCAACTGAGGTATAGGCAACTCCAGCTTGCTTATCCAACCAACTTTTGACCGGGTCATCCGACAGGTTGAGGCGAAACAGCCCAGAGAAGAACCCGCCTGCAAAAGCGATCGGCTGTTGGGCAAACTCTTTCAGAACAGGCATCAGTTCATCCATAAACACGATTAAAACTCCCTTGGTTGTAACGGGTTACTTGGAGATTGTAGCGTGGGGAGGGGAGGGAGCGGAGAGGGGGAGCAGGGTGGGGAGGGAAGGGAGTTGAGAGTTGAAAGTTAAGAGTTCGGAGTTAAAAAGACTTTTCTCCTTGCCAAGCAGGGTATGTGATTAGTGCATGCTCATAACCTCGTTACCAAGCTGGAGCTTGGCAACGAGTGTAAATGGCGCTAATCACATACCAAGCTGGAGCTTGGCAATGCCGATGGGAAGCTCCAGCTTCGTAGCCAGAAAGATTTCCCCAACTACAACACTGTCTTAGCTACAAATTCAAGGTAGAGTTACTCGCCATAGAACTGACGCAACCGAGGGTGAAGGTTGCCTTTCCAAACACCTCGTAGGAAGTCAAGGTCATCAATGATAAAGAAGCCTGGACGACCGAAAGGGTAAATCGCTACCAGAATAGCTGTTTGGGTACCTAAATCATGGCAGGCACAAGCAGCCAAAGTGCCTGCTAATTGGGCAAGTTTGTCTCTGCCCAAATCATGAATTGAGATAAGGCGGTGGGGACGATAGGTAAATTCTAGAAGGGTGGGTTTGCCATTCAAAACAAGGTGAGCATCCAGACGGGTGTTAAACCCAATTAGTTCTTTAGGGTTACTCCAGCACAATGGTACTTCCACCAAAGGTTTACCCTGTATGTCGTCAAATAAACCTTCCTCTACCACACTCTGGATCATGGAGCGTACTTTATGGTCATAGCACAAGAGGTTGCTCCCTTGTAGGTAATCAGCGATCCCTTTATGAACAGCAATTCCCAAGCGCTTCTGGTTAAGCTGGCTCCATTTTCTTTCTGCTTGATTCAGGGGACTGGGATCCATTAACCCTTTGCTTCTGCTAGTTGGTTTCCAGGTAGCCTTTAGAATTTCGGTCAATGAAGAATATTTACGGGGAGATTCACTAGGCGAGCTGGATAATTCCTCCTGAAGAGGAGAAGCATTTGCTCTTTTTTGATCAAATTTCCTTCCCGTTTTTGGTTCACCAACTATGATATTGTCTAGACATATCTGATTTGGATGACCTTTCACTTTTCCCTGTTGTTCAAAAGCTTGTTTAGCATTTCCAGATTTGTTACATGAGCTGTATTTGGACATTGGGTTAACCTTTTGTGATTGAGTTTCGTATTTGAGATGCACTGATAAGCGATTTCTGGCGACTAAAAATGGTTTGAATAACCAATCTTCGTCCTGAATGTTCGCGTCTTTGCTTAAGGTTGGTGGTGGTGCACCAATTTGAAAAGATGCAACATCCTAGAGTCGTCAGTGGATGCAAAAGCTTTACCCACAGCATTAGTGGGAGCTAATCTACGTCTGTTGCATGTAACCATTAATGCTTGAAATACGGTCAATAAGAGAGGGGACGGTTTAATAATTCGTCCCCTCTTTAGCTATTTTTTCTCTGGCAACATGCATTTGTCGCTGTCGCACCCAGCCGGACCTTCGGCGAGGCTGAAGCCAGAGTCATAGCGGCTCAATGCCGCGTAGAAGTCGCTGGTGCGCTGGCGAGATTTAACTTCCTGTTGCAGGCGATCGAAGGTATCTTTGTCGATCTTTTCAAAGGGCAACCGTGGGAAGGGAGCATCAAAGCGAGCCAGGAGAGCAGCGCTGATGTAACCTTCGTCGTTTGCGATCGCCTGGTAAATCCGTTCTGCCAGGGGTTCAACTTCAGCTTCAGTCAGTTCGATCGTGGCACTGGTGTTATGAGCGGTGTAGTACTTCTGCACCTGCATATAGAAGTCGAACTGCGCCAGGGCAGAGAACTTCTCAATCGCGATCTCGTCGGCACCGGGCAAATTTGCCCAGGAAACCTCAACCGGGATCTCGACCAGCCATTCCGTACAGCGGGGATCAAAGGGGTCATTGAGTAAATTTCCCTGGTCATCCTTATCTGACTGGGAGGGCACAATGCTGTAACCATACTCCAGGCAGGCAAGGGCGACGGGATCGTTCTTACGGAAGGTAATCCGCCGGATGAACCGCTGTGCCTTGGGCGGATGCCAACCCGGACTGGCTCCAGTCAGAAGGGATTTGGTGCCCGCAGGCTGAACCGTAGTGCAGCGATTGGGGCGTTTGATGCCGTGGAGATCGCAATAGTCCCACACAACCCGATGGACAATCTCCTGCCAGTAGGTCAGGTATTCCTGCTCCCGCTGTTTGAAAGCGAGTCCTGCCGGAGTCTCTGGTCGTCCAGTTTCCCACCAGCGCAGCCAATCGACCCCAAAGGCGTGGACAAAGAAATCAAATAGTCCGGTGAAGGAGACTCCCACAATCGGGTCCAGTTCCCGCGACTGTTGATAGCGCGGTTCTGTGAAGTGGTGGTTTAACAGCGCCGCCACTGAAAGGGCAGCGGCGGTAAATGCCTCTTCCTGCTCTTTGACGTTGCGGGGATCAATTTGATTCAAATGGACTTCTGATAAGTTGCAGTGAAAATCTGCCCCAAGAATTTCTCCGCAGGGATTTAAACCGTAGCGTCCCAAGCGATGGTCCAATTCATTGGCTGGCATCTGAGGATAGCGCTGCTGGAGCCATGCTTTAGCAGTGCCCTGGTTATAGGCTTGTAGAAACTCAGCCCGAAGTTCAGTCGTAACCAACAAGTCACGGTTAGAGCGGGCGATCGCCTCTGGCGCATACTGAATTGCGCCCTCCCCAGAGTAAAACTGTTTGCGAACCGCATCCACACACTCCTGTTCGGTCGGTTTGTGGTGGTAGACACGGGTATGGTTTGCCATCCGCAACACATCGCGATCGGGGTCAATCCGCCAGTTTCCGGCGGCATCCTGCTGCCACAGGTTTTCTTTTGCCGTGGCAAATGCCTCATCATTGCTAACTCCCTGACGCATCCCGGCAGACCGCCGAATGTTCCCGGCAACCACCGTGGCTGCCGCTTCATCAATTAACAGGCAGCACTCCACAGAGGTCAATTGCCGTCCGATCGCTTTGTTCAAAATCGTGGCGCAACGCTCATATAGCCCTGGCAACCGAATTGGGTTAGCAACGCCACCAAAGCCTTTCAGGATCTCTCCTTCGGGACGCACATCCCTCAGGCTGACCGTGACCTGGACTTCGCCAGTGAAGCGATTGTCCGTGGATAGCTCCAGCAATGCCTGGTAAGACTGCACCCAACCCTGGCGACTGTCACCAACATCGATTCGCACCTGGTTGCCGTTGGTAGTCACTTCAGTGCGATCGCGCCGTTGCCCTGCGGTCGTCGTGCCAATTTCTCCGTCTAAACTCACCACCAGACGATTCCGAATCGACGGCAACTGACTGATGTACTTTGGCTCCAGGATTGCCCCGGTACCACAGCCCATCATTGCCAGATCCATCATCAGCCCAAAGGCTCGCCAGTCAATCACGTTGGTACTGGTGCAGTTGTAAGCTCCAGAGAAGTTTTCTGACTTTTCAATCCAGGCGGTTCCGCCGACCCAGAGCCAGCGACCGGAGGGCAGGCTTTTCAATTCGCTCTGCATCCGTGCAATCAGTTGCGCCTCATCCCGTGTGAGGCGACCCAGTTTCACCAGCCCTGCCGTTGTCCGCTGGATCACCGCTTCTAAGGGTTCGCGGCGATCGTTAGAGCGGCGGCTGTAGGTTCTGTAGAAAACCGGATTGGCGGTCGGTGCGGTTTCTGGAAACTGGTTGGTAACGGGCATTGAAACCGGGTGGGAGGTTCCATTGCCGTTTAGAACATCTTTGGGACGTACCTGTTCAAGCTCTCGAACCATAGATGGGATCTCGCTTTTGTGGTGAAACGTATGTACTTATACTAAATATGGGGCTGATCGAGATTTAAGGACTCAAGTGTACACTGTTGATGGAAAACCTAAAATGATTTTAGTTGATACAACAGCTTTGACTCCTGAGAGTCCCATCACTACCTTCTTGTTCTGCTTTCACAGTTCAGCACGGAATTTTCTCTTTTCAGAAAAGGGCTTTACATGGTGTACGACAACTTCCAGATCCCCGGCATCTGTGAGGTTCACTTTAGCCAATCCCATGCAGATCAAGGAGATGCCGGGGATCTTAGCTGCCAAACTATCCATCAGGTACTTTCTAAAATCCTTCCATCAGTTGCTGGCGATCGCGCTCTCAAAATACAGCCTATTCATTCACATCCCGTAATGTGCGCGAGTACAAGTCCTGGCTGACCCGAAAACCTGCCTGTTCGATTAAGCTATCCAGAAGAGGTTTGACCGATGGAATTACCCCTGTCATTTTGGCAGCAACTAGTACACCACCTAACAGTCCGGTAATTTTGATTCCATACCGTTCTGCTACGCTTCTGCCTAAACGCTCATCAATCAATAAGCGATCAGCATTCAATTCAATGGCAAGGGCGATCGCCTCTGCTTCACCTGTATCAAGCTCCAACTGTAGGCGCTCTACCAACCCATAATCTGCAATGGGACAAATCTCAATCCATTCCACCGTTAGCAGATTGATGACCTCAATCCCAAAGCTTTCTAGCTTCAACAACTCTTGATAGACCGCAGGAGGGATAACGACTTTGTTGTAGAGCAGCTTCAACAGCCCCAGATCCCCAATTATCACCAGGTTACTGATAGGCGATGTATCGCTAACAACAATCATCGCCAATTATTTTCTTTCAGACTCTTTAAGTCAGCCTCAAATTCGGCAACATCGTAATGAATGCAGATATTGCGACTGGCAAGTAATTTTTGAAACTCAATCTGGTTCATTCCCGCTATTTTGCTGGCTCTGCCTAGCGTGATCCGCTCCTGCTGAAAGAGCAGGATAGCGATTTCCCGCATCAACTCATTTTCAGTCATCTTTGCGGCTTGAAGTACCTCGTCTGAAATCACCAGGCTCATAAGTTCTCTGCCAGCGTTTGAATCTATCCTAAAGGGATTTAGCCCGAATAGCCTCCACCTTAACGAGATGCATCTTACTAAAATGAGCGATCGCAGCAAAAGCTTCCCAGTCAAAATTCCTGTCCTGATTTTTGTACTGAAAAGTTAGCCTGGGGATTAGCCTGGAAAATTGGCTTCTTAAAACAGGGTGTACTCCTTCACCGAATCGCGATCGCTTGCGGTAGAGTCTATGTACTGTGAATGGAACCTCTTACTGTGAATGGAACCCCAGTTCATGACGGACTCTGCATCGGCTGACAACCCTACCAGTGGGCTACCAGAACGGCTGGTTAAACATAAAGTGCGCTACGCTGACCATCGCGAAGTCAACCGGGCAGCGCTGACTCCCATGATGCGGCACTATGCGGAGCTAAAAGACCAGCACCCCCATGCGTTGCTGCTATACCGGATTGGGGACTTTTTTGAAACGTTCTTTCAGGATGCGATCACCATTTCGCGGGAACTGGAAATCGTTCTGACAGCCAAACATGCCGGGGAAGAGGTGGGGCAGGTGCCGCTGGCAGGGATTCCTCACCACGCCCTCGATCGCTACTGTGCCTTGCTGGTCGAGCGGGGATATGCGGTTGCCGTTTGTGACCAGGTGGAGGATGCCGCCGAAGCCCAAGGGCGACTGGTACAGCGCGAAATCACCCGCATCATTACCCCCGGAACCGTGATGGAAGAGGGGATGTTGAATGCCCGTCGCAATAACTTTCTGGCAGCCGTTGTCATAGCCGGAAGCCACTGGGGGCTTGCCTATGCCGACATCTCAACCGGAGAATTTCTCACAACTCAATCGGAAAATCTGGAACAACTGACTCAGGAGTTGATGCGACTCCAGCCATCGGAAGTGCTGGTGCCCACCGATGCCCTCGATCTGGTCAGCCTGTTGCGACCAGGGGAAAAGTCAGACCAACTGCCTGCCTGCATGCCATCCCAGTTTTGCTATACCCTCCGTTCGCAAGCTCCATTTGTGGTGTCAGAAGCGCGGTATCGACTGCTGCATCGGTTTAAACTGCGATCGCTGGAAGGCATGGGCTGTGAGCATCTACCGCTGGCAGTGAGAGCCGCCGGAGGGTTGCTGGAATATCTGGAAACAACCTCGGAGCGGAAGGTAGGGGAGCAGGAGAAACTGGGAGAACAGGGGAAGCCGAGGAAAAATCCATTGGCGCTTTCTCGGGCTTCGTTGCAGCAGGTGCCGTTGCAACCACTCTGTACCTATACCCTGTCTGAGTTTTTGGTGATTGACCACCAGACTCGCCGCAACCTGGAAATTACTCAAACAGCACGGGATGGCACCTATCATGGGTCGCTTCTGTGGGCACTGGATCGCACCACTACGGCAATGGGAAGTCGGGCATTGCGGCGTTGGCTGTTGCAGCCCTTACTAAAGGTGCAGCAGATTCGCGATCGCCAGGACAGCATTCAGGAACTCGTCGAAAACGGCTCCCTGCGCCAAAACCTGCAACGCCTGCTAAAGCAAATTTATGACCTGGAACGATTAGCCGGACGGGCAGGTTCCGGTACTGCCAATGCCCGCGACCTGGTTGCCCTGGCAGATTCCCTGGAAAAATTACCTGAATTGTCCTGTCTGGTTGATTCTGCCAACTCTCGCTATCTGAAAGATTTACAGGAAGTGCCCCCGGTTTTAGACGAACTGGGACAGACCCTGAGAGCAAATCTGGTAGATTCACCGCCCCTCTATCTCACCGAAGGCAACCTGATCCGCCCTGGAGTCAACCTGCAACTGGATAGCCTGCGGCAGCAGGTAGATGCCGACCAGAACTGGATTAAAAACCTGGAAGCGCTCGAACGGGAACGCACAGGTATCCAAACCTTAAAAGTTGGCTATAGCAAAACCTTTGGCTACTACATCAGCATCTCCCGCGCCAAAGCCGATCAGGTACCCCAGGAGTATGACCGCAAACAAACCCTGACCAACGAAGAACGCTACATCACGATCGAGCTGAAAGACCGGGAAAGCCGAATTTTACATGCGCGGGAAGATCTGAATCGACTGGAATATGAGATCTTTTCAGATCTGCGATCGCAAGTGGGCACCCACGCTGAAGAAATCCGCAACATTGCCCGCTCCGTCGCCGCCGCCGATGTCCTCTGCGGTTTAGCAGAAGTGGCTACCCTCCAAGGCTACTGCCGTCCTGAAATGATTAACACCCGCGAAATTACCCTGCTAGAAGGGCGGCATCCCGTCGTGGAGCAATCCCTTCCTGCCGGGTTTTTCGTGCCCAATTCGACGGAGATGGGGAGACGGGGAGATGGGGAGGCAGAGGCGCAGAGGAGCGGAGGAGCGGAGGAGCAGGGGGACAGAAGCGCGGAGGAGGCAGGGGAAGCACCAGGAAACACGGCATTCCCACTACTACCCACTAACAACCAACAACCAACAACTAACAACTCTCCCCTTTCCCCTCACCCCTCACCCGACTTGATCATCCTCACCGGACCCAACGCCAGCGGCAAAAGCTGTTACCTGCGGCAGGTCGGGCTAATTCAATTGATGGCGCAGGTGGGCAGTTTTGTCCCAGCACACAGAGCGAAGTTGGGAATTTGCGATCGCATCTTTACCCGCGTCGGTGCGGTAGATGACCTGGCGACAGGGCAGTCCACCTTTATGGTGGAGATGAATGAAACAGCAAATATCTTGAACCATGCCACGGGGCGATCGCTCGTGCTGCTGGATGAAATTGGTCGCGGCACCGCCACCTTTGATGGTTTGTCGATTGCCTGGGCAGTCGCAGAACACCTGGCATCCGAAATCTGCGCCCGCACCATCTTTGCCACCCACTACCACGAACTCAACGAGCTGGCATCTATCCTGCCCAATGTCGCAAACTACCAGGTGACGGTGAAGGAACTGCCTGATCAGATCGTGTTTCTCCACAAAGTTCAACCTGGAGGTGCAGACCGCTCCTACGGCATTGAGGCAGGACGTTTAGCCGGGTTGCCAAGCTCCGTTATCCAGCGGGCAAAACAAGTTATGACCCAGATTGAAAAGCACAGCAAGATCGCAGTCGGTTTACGCAAGGGAAGCCACAACGGCAACTCAGCCCACGAAAAAAATGGCAAGACCTATGCGAAGGCATCTGAACAGCCGGTAGAGCAGTTAGATATTTTTGGTGGATAGGAAGGGGGCTAAGAGAGGTGTCAGGTGTTAGGTGCCAGGTGCCAGTACAACTTAAAACTCAAAACCGCGACCCGCTACCCTAATCCCGATTACCCCTGACCCATTATCCACCTCGCAAATATAAACTTTTGTAAAACTTGACGATTTAGGGCTTAATTCTGTAAAAATAGATACAGAAACGAATCGTTCATCTTCTCGTTCTCTCAAGCCAGGTTTCTAATTAATTGGGTGAGGGGACAGATGTTTGAGAAGACGGAAGTAGGGAGTCATCCCGAAGGAACGCGCCTCAAATCGCAAAAGATTATTTAGGAGGCGAATCATGAAACTCTCTTATCGCGGCGTTCAATACGAATCCAATAACCAACCTGCGGCTGTTCCTGCCGTTGATGTTCGGTATCGTGGTGCAAACTATCGCTTACATCAGGTAGCCAGGTCTGAAAGCCTGAATGCAATTCTCAAGTATCGTGGAGCGATGTACGGCTCTCAGCCTGGTGCTCCCGTAGCATCTACTACCCCCGTTGAAGCGGCGAATCCTGCTCCGGTATTTGTTCCGGCACCCGCAGTTTCTGTTGACCAGCAAGCCCGGTTCCTGACAATGAACCACCATCGGGCTGTGAAAAACCGTCAGCAGTCGATGTTGAGCCGTTCTGCTTCTGAAGTGGGATTAAAAGCTAATCTGGCTAGCTACTGGAACCACATTCAAGGGAAAGTTCATCCCAGCTTTTGGATGACCTATGACCGTAGCCATACCGCTCTTAGCTAAAGACTGGTTGGTTGCTAATGGATAGTTGCTAGTTACTTGAGGGGAAGCCATTTCTGGCTTCCCCTGAGTTGTTTGTAGGCAACGTTCAACCGAAATGCTCATTTATCGACAGCTTAATTTACGGCGTTGCTGATTTTGGGTATGAATCGAGAGCAGTATGAATTGAAAGTCTTCAATTCATACTGCTATTCAGCACCACCTAATTTACCGATTGGACTGCAAGCGTTGTTGTTCTTGCTCAACGACATTTGACAGACCCACTTGCTCCAGGAGCGAAAGGCGATCTTGCCAGATGGTTGACTGAAGGGGATCGGAATCGGTTACGGACAAAAGACTCATGGCATCATACCAAAACCCTTGAGCCGCGTAGATCTCAGCTTTTTCAATTTTTGTCGAGATTGCTGCAAGCTGCTTTGCCATAGCCGCAGAGACCGGCTCTCGTTGGATGTTTGCCTGAGCAATCACGTCTGCCGAGCGGCGCTGGGGATTGCAAACCAGTGCTACATTCCAGCGGTAGGTTTTACCTGGCTCTAATCCTGGCTTATCTTTAGGCAATTCAATTTTCATGATGCCTGCTTTAGGCTCTGAAATTTCTTGCTCAAAAATAGCTACAGGATTTCCCGTCTCGACGAGTGAGAACACTACTGGAACTGCAACGACACTGGAAAGGTGCCAGAAAAACGTTGGATGACTGGCTGCGGTATAGCCAATCTGTTCATTGGGTGCGAGCAGTGACAATGTCCCCGTTGGAGTACTGCCTAACTCAACACATCCGCGTGACCCTGTGCCGACCGTTCGCTTCGGAGCCTTACCATTGTTCGTTCGAGGTGTATATCGGGGAGCCGCTAGAGCAGAGGAACCCAGTCCTACGCGACTGAATAGGTTACTGAAACTGGGCAGAGGGTTACTTAATCCAACAATTTGTTGGATTAAAACAGCCGATGCGATTCCGGTTACAACTTTCAGGAAGGGGCGTGGGGTAGTCATGGCTTTTCTCTAGGTACGAATTAAGGAGTGTATGAGCAGGCATTGTACGAGTCGGTACCAGGGAGGGTCAATGAGGCGGAGATGCCTGAAACAGTTATGGAAATTAGTTGATAGCTGACTAACTACTACTACAAGCTCTAAATTCTATTTCCAGATAATTGTATTAATTTTCCTATAGTCTTAGGGGTTTATATCTAGGCTGAATACAAATTAACAGCAAGTTCAAATATGAGGAGTGGGAGGTGGGGGTTTTGAGTTGAGAGTTGAGAATTTTGAGTGAGGTGGTAAGGGGGGAGAGGTTAGGCAGCGCTTTTTAGATGAGCAACCCACAACGGCGTGTGGATGAGTGGAGGAAGGGATGAGGGGGGATGGGGCTTTTGCAAGGGGAGACAGTGTCCTCAACTGGAGGGCTATTTCTGATTAGATTTGAATCCAGGAAATTTTCAATCCGTTTTAGAGACGAATGGTTCCTCTCGTTTGTCTGTTGGGTCTGCGGGAAGTAGAACCTGATAGACTTTGACGGGTTGTTCGCGTCCTCTCAGGGTGACACTACCAATCGGTTCTGCCTGACAGCATTCCTGACTGAGTAAATAGGTGGTCTCGTTTACTAATATCCGGCAAAGACTATTCTCACTGGATTTATCATAACTTTCTAATCGGGATGCCACGTTCACACTATCGCCAATGGTGGTGTAATCGAGTCTTTGAGCACTGCCCAGACTACCGATGACGACCGTACCTGTGGAGATGCCAATTCGGATATTGGCGGTTGGGCGGTTTTGCGCCTGCCATTGTTGATTCAAACTGGCGAGCCGGGTTGCCATTGCAATCGAACATCTGACTGCGTCTTGGGCATCCTTGGCGATCGCCTCTTCTGTCGTGCTGGGAATCGGCACCCCAAAGATTGCCATAACGGAATCGCCAATGAATTTATCCACAATGCCGCCATGCTCCAGAACCAGTTGGGTCATCGCTTCCATGTATTCGTTTAACCAGACCATGAGGATTTTGGGTTCAGTGTGTTCGGCAATGCCGGAAAAGTCTTTGATATCGGTGAACATGACCGTTGCGGTGATTTGTTGCCCCTGAACACGTCCTTCTGTGAGGATCTGGTGGCGATCGCGCCAGATCGCATCAGCAACTTCTGGGGTGACATGCCGCCCAAACAGGTTCATCACGGTTTGCCGGTCTTTTCGTTCTACGTCGGCAATGTAACGGGTAATCGCAACAATAGAAATCACCATTCCCATTGCCGGGGGCAACACGGGGATCCACCATCCCTGCAAAAATGCCAGAAAGGAGCCTGTTCCCAACGCACCCACGGCGACCAACATCATTAGAGGAGTCCAGCGGGTGTTGCGACCAACCCAACCCACAGTTGCCCCCAGCCCTGACCAGAGTAGAATCCATAGCCATTCCAGTGGCTCTGGCCAGACCTGGATCAAGGGTCGCCCAAACAGGGCGGAGTGGATTACCTGACTGGCAATGTTTGCCTGAATTTCGACCCCTGTCATGCGTTCGGGGGTACTGGTCCAACCGCTGCTGTAGGGGGTATAGAAGAAGTCGTTGGAACTGGAGGCGGTCGCGCCAATGATGACAATGCGATCGCGGATCAAATCTGGGGATACCTTGTCTGCCAGCACATCTGACAGAGAAACGGTCTGGAAGGTGCGGGCGGGTCCCCGGTAGTTCAACAAAATCTGCTGTCCCCCATCATCGGCTTGCACATAGGCACCATCATTTTCGCGAAAGGGGACAAAGGTGGTTTGTCCCAGTTTGAGATAGGGTGCCTCTGGATCGGGATCAATTCCGTGTTTATGGAGATGGAAGAGAGCAAGTCTAAGCCCCAGACTCTCCATGACTTCACCATTGTCTGTTTCTAAGATCAATAAACCGCGACGGATTTTGCCGTCGGCATCGGGCACGATGTCATTGGAGGCGACCTGGTCTAGTTTTTTTAAGACGGGGGGCGGGGCGATCGGGGGGTCGTCACTGTTACCGATCGCTTTTTCGATGCCAATTAGATTAGGGGTTGACTGAAATATCCGGGTTAAAGTTTCATATCCTTTGCCGACAGGGAGATCCCGATACAGGTCTAGCCCAATGGCGGTGGGTTGATGTTGCTTAATTTGGGTTAACGCCTGTGCCAGCACCCCATCTCCAATTGGCCATTGTTGTAAGGCGCGGATGTCTCCCTCTCCAATGCCCACAATCAGAATCTTGGAGTCAGTCGGTTCTACGGGACGGCGACGAAAGAACTCATCCAGTACTGCCCATTCAAAGGATTGCAGCAAGCCCGTAAAACGAACTGTAATCACAAATCCGGCAACCATTGGGGCGGTAATCCACAGCCCACGCCAATCCCAAATCTGTTTCCCCAATTTCTTCCAGGGGGCGATTTTGGAGAGGGGGGAGGGGAGAGGCATGGGGTGGGGGAGAGGGGGAGAGGGGAAAAAGTAGTTGGTTGTTAGTTGTTAGTTGTTAGTTTCTGATGGTTTAAGGCGGGGGGGGTTGCCATTAACCTACCAGAATGGGAAGTGCGGGAGGAGGGATTGCAGATGAATTTCCAGATTTCCTGGGTTTCTTGAAGCTGGGCAGTGGTGCCCAACAATATCCTGCCATCGGGGGTGACGGTCATGCCAGTGGCTTCCCGGATCGGTTGTCCCATTTTCCAGCCTGGTTGAATGGTGGCGGCGGGTATTGGGTTCTCTCCTTTTTCACTGTCTAAGTTCTGTACGCCTGTGGCGCGGTAGCTGGCTCGGATGCTGTCATAGGGCGATAGGGGCAGTCCGCCCGTGCCGGTAACGACGAAACTGCCCTGGGACTGGTTGCGGGTAGCAATGCAACGGTCTGAGACGAGGCGATCGCTACTGGCTAGCTGGTTGGCAAGTTCGGTCAGGCTGTTTTCTAAAAAGCTGAAGTCAGGCGTTTCGACATTGCCGCTGATGCCAAAGTTGGACTCAGCGTTGATATTGACCTGACCATTATTGCGAAACCGGTCTAGAGAACCTGGGTTTCGCTGCACAGGGGCAAACAGGTCGGCGATGAAGCCAATGCTGCCAATACCGGGAGCGGGTTGAATTCGGATATTGCCCCCGTTGCCATCAATGGCATTTGCCAGAATGTCGCTGTCTCGCAGGGCAATAAACTGGCTACCGACCTGAATCAGAATATTTCCACCATCGCCTCTGCCTTCTGCCACATTGGTTTGAATCAGGCTGCTATTGGTCAAAAAGATGTACTTGGCAGTGATGTCGATGTTGCCACCACTGCCGCCCTTATCCGCGGAAGCGGCAATCACCCCACCACTACTGGCCAGTAAATTACTCAGTTTGATATCAATTTCACCAGCACTACCGGAACCCTGGCTGATGCTGGTAATACGGCTGCGATCGAGATCGGGTCTGCGGTTCCAGGCATCGTCTTCAATCACTAGGTTGTTGCCCTGGATTTGCACTCGTCCGGCTTGACCACTGACGGTGGAAGTGGAAATGACACTCCCCCCCCGGATCTCGATCGTGTTCCCGCTGGCATTGGTCTGTCCCTGTTTGAAAAATGCCTGAGCCGAAACTTGCCCTTCGGTCAGGGGCAGGGGTGGTCCCACATAAACGGTAATGCTGCCACCACTGCCAGCGTTGGTATCTGCCCGCAATTCACTCCGGTTGTTCAACGTAATGCCATCGGCAACCACAATCAGATTCCCTGCTTTGCCGCTGCCTGCACTGCTGACGCTGATTTGGGAGCGATCAGTTTCCAGTCTGCGGGTCACAACGGCTAAATTTCCCGCATCCCCATTGCCCTCTGCGGTTGCCTGCAAGGTGCTGTTACCTGTAAGGCGGACTGAGTTGGTGGCTTGAATCAGCAGGTTGCCACTTTGATTGGTATCAAAGGTGAACAGGGAAGGAATGTTCTCGACATTGCCAAATACAAAGCGGCGGTTATTAATATCAATGCCAATTGCCCCCGTTTTGTCTCCCCCTTTGCCTTCCCGGGTTGAGACGGAAATGGCACTGTTGTTGTTCAGGGTCAAATCTCTGGTAAAAATCTCTAGCAGACCGGAATTGCCCAATCCCGTTGCGGTGGCTTCGATCCGGCTGTTGTCCAAATTGATAGCAGTGGAGTTGATCGTTAAGTCCCCACCCGCACCATCTTTAGAAGAAGCTGAAATGGCGCTGTTATTGGATGCATCCAGAATTCCGGTAGAGACATTGAGAAATCCAGCGTTTCCTTGTCCGGTTGCGGTGGCTTCAATGCGGCTGTTGTCTAAATTGATGGCAGTGGAATTGAGCGTTAAGCCTCCCCCCGCACCATCGACGGAGGACGCGGCGATCGCGCTGCCATTGAATGCTCTCAGGTTTCCAGTCGCGACCCGTAAAGATCCGGCTTTCCCCTGTCCGGTGGCGGTGGCTTCAATGCGGCTGTTGTCTAAATTGATGGCAGTGGAGGTAATGATTAAGTCTCCACCATCGCCATCTTTAGAAGAAGCTGAAATTGCACTGTTGTTGGATGCACTCAGGTTTCCAGTGAAGATATCGAGTAATCCCGCTTTCCCCTGTCCGGTTGCGGTAGCTTCAATTCGGCTGTTGTCTAAATTGATGGCAGTGGAAGTGATGGTTAAGTCTCCCCCTTTGCCATCAACTGAAGAGGCTGTGATTGTGCTGTTATTGGATGCTGTCAAATTTCCAGTTGAAATGCTGAGTAAACCAGCATCCCCCTGTCCGATCGCCGTTGCTTCGATGCGACTATTATTCAGAGCAATTGAAGTCGTGGCTCTGACGACCACATCCCCCCCTTGCCCATCTACAGAAGATACGGAAATTTGACTATTATTGCGAGCGGTCAGGGTATCAGTGTTAAGGGTCAGGAATCCGGCATTGCCACTACCTGTTGCCTGGGCAACCAGCCCACCTCCGTCTAAAAGAACAGACTGGACAGCATTGACTGTTAAACCACCTGCCTGCCCCTGTCCTTCGCTACTGGAGCTGACTCTGGCACCCTCTGTAATGGTGAGATTGCCTGTATTAATCGTGATATTGCCACCACCGGCTGCCACTCTGTCACTGTTTTGCAGTTCAGCCGGTAGTACCGCCCCAGTTAAAGCGATGGTGTAATCACCACCAGAGCCAAACCCACTGTTATCCCAACCACTTAAAGGTAAACTTCCGCCTGGTCCAACGGGCAGTTGCTCAAAAGTGCCATCTGGTTGTTGGACAAAATCAAAAATGGTTCCAGCCTGACTCACAGGGTCATTGTTGAATTGGGAAACCGCCAGAAAATAGGTCCCCCCTGGTGTGGGAATTCCCAGTAGGTCAGGTCTGAGAGCGGATTGCAACGTAAATTCGCTATCATCATTGGCAATGACCCCAATGCCATTGCCATCAAACAGAAACAGTTGGGTGTCAAAATTGGCTCCACCCAGGGTTGTTGCTGAGAAGGGTTCGTTCCCAGTCAACAGGATTCGATACAGATCGACATCGTTGCCACCGGCAAGGGCGCCGCTAATCAAAAAACTGGTTGCCGTCCCTGCTCCTGAAAGACTGAGGTCTTGAGCGGTTTCCAGTAGTTGCCCTGCCTCACCCGTTTCAGTCGCCGTTGTTGTATTGGATGGGGGATCCTGGGTACTGGCAAATAAGCCGGTATTTTGACCTGTCAGAGTCACTGCATTTGTAGCGTTAACAGTAATACTTCCAGCCCTAGTGTTTCCGGTGGTACTGGTCTCAACCCGGGCGCCCCCCTGGAGGGATAGGGATTCCACATCAAACTGAATGTCTCCACTTTGTCCACTCCCTTGAGGGGAGGCAGAAATCAGGGCGCGATCGCTCAGTGTGATCTGTCCTCCCAGCAAACTGACATTCCCCGCTTTACCACTCCCGCTGCTAGTGGTAAACAGCCCGCTCTCAGAGCCAGAAATATTAATCTCGTTTGCCCCAACCGCAATGCTCCCTGCATTGCCACCCCCAACAGTGGTTGCAACTAACTGTCCACCGTTGAGGATGTCAACTTTTTCTGAGTTGGTTGTGATGGTGCCATCATTGGCGATCGCCCTACCGACCCGGATGGAACCACCCGCAGCAGTGCCATTCGTGGTGGTTGTAAATACGGCTCCGTCTAAAACACTAAAGTTGCGGGTCCGAATGTCAATATCCCCACCCGTTCCATCTTTTGAAGAACTGGACGTGCCAGCACTCACCGTTCCGCCACGAGCAATCACTGAATCCCCGCTAATAGAAATGCTGCCCCCTGCTCCAGTCGCAAATGAGTCAACTTCCGTGCTGATTATGCTTACACTACCAAGATTGACGTCTCCAGTTGCTAAGAGGCGAACATCTCCTCCGGCTGCGGCACCAAAGGTATTGGCATCCAGGTCAGCATTACTGGTGATGAAACGACCCTCAATCAAAATATTGCCACCGATACCCGATTGACTATCAGAAAAGGTCGCGGTTGAAATACTTCCCTGCAAATTGACTTCCCCCGTTGCCGAGAGACTGACCTCTCCTCCCGATGCTGCCCCAAAGGTATTGGCATTGAGTTGAGCATTACTGGTGATAGAACCACCATCAATCAAAATATTGCCACCAGTTCCAGATGGGTTTACAGAAAATGTGGTGGTTGCGATACTCCCTGCAATATTGATCGCACCGGACGAAACGAGTGCGATCGTCCCACCGCTGCCTGCTCCTGCGGTCGTTGCCTCCAGAGTTCCACTGCTATTGATGGAACCTCCCTGAACAGAAATCTGACCTCCATTCCCCGTTGCACCTGCCGCAACGCCGGTACTGATGGTGCCCAATAAACCTATTGGACCTGTTGCCTGGAGAAAGATTTGACCACTGTCCCCAATTCCCTGGGTTCCAGCGGTAAGTGAACCTAAATTGGTGATAGATCCACCCTGAATGAAAATGTTGCCTCCATTTCCGGCTGCACCCGGATTAACCGTTGTGGTGATGCTGCTACTGCCATCAATGTTTACGCTGCCCTGCCGCGCATTCAGCACAACCGATGTGCCATCTTCGGTTCCTGAAGTAGTTGCCCTGATTTGAACGTTATTGAGTGAGATTGAATCGGCGGTAATGGCAATCACTCCCGGTTGCCCACCAGGAGGTGTATCTCTGCTCAAGTCCGAATTGAACAGAGCCAGAGGTCCATTGCTAGTTAACTGAAAATCTCCTCCCCCCGCATTAATGGGACTCAAAAAGCTGGCAATGCCATATTCAGCCCCCGTTCCCCTGAAAAAAATATTTCCGCCGTTAGAAATAACCGCTCCAACCGTGGCGATGCCTCTCGCAAATCCACCAGTCCCAGCACTGACACCCTCAAAGGAGATGTCCCCTCCTCCAGAGGTGACTGTGTTGAAGTTCACAATTCCTTCTGCATTGAGGCTGAATCCAGTAACGAAGATATTTCCGCCGCCTGAACCGACAATGCCCACGGTTTCAACACCTCTAGAGAAATTTCCAGGACCATTACTCGTCCCATTCAGGAAAATACTTCCCCCACTGGAACTGAGGGAACTGGTTCTAACCCCCACACTGCCATTACTGAACCCATTTAAAGCGATATTGCCCGTACTGGAAGTAATGGGTGTAGCGGCAATCACACCTTCAGCCCCATTCGCGTTAGTACTGGTGCCATTGAGGGTAATTGCACCACTGGACGAGATTAAACCACCATTGCCACCAATTCGGATACCAGCACCCCCTGCCCCGTCGGAAAAGCCTGAGAAGTTGATACTACCGACACCAGAACTGATGGGTCTGTCTACGGTGATGCCATCTCCCCCATTGCTGGTGCCATTAAACGTAATACTGCCGCCTCCGGAGTCGATGACTCCAGCATTAAAGTGACCAATACCAAACCCGGTGGTGCTGAAACCATTGATTGCAACGCTACCACCGTTAGTGATCAAGTTTCCTTGCAAACCAACACCACCCACATTGGTGCCACCCCCGACATGGAATCCGTTGAGATTGACCGCACCTCCACCCGAGTTGATATCCACAAAGTAGGAAATAATGCCCCAACTGGCGACGGCTGTGCTTCCAGCGGTACCACCCGTCATGGTGATACTGCCACCGCCCGTACTAATGGGGGCAGCAATGCTAATGCCCTGAACCGAAGGACTGACACCATAGGCTTGCAGGTTGCCACCTCCTGTGGCGATCGCCCCATTGATAAACACACTCCCCACCCCTGTGTTATCGCTATCACCGAACAATCCCAGATTGAGACTGTCAGGCGTAAGCGGATTGCTATCCCCAATTGGAGCATTGATGAAAATGTTGCTTTGAGCATTCAGGGTGAGGCTTCGGTTGGCACCAATACCGTTAAAGTCCAGGGGCGATGCCAGGGTGATGTTCCCTGCCTGGGTACCTGTGTCAGGCACACCAGAGGGAGGAGCCGTGGTGATGGTGACATTGGTTCCTGTTGCCAGTCGAGCCAGGATATCCGCCGTTGAAATAACGGCATCATCTCCCGTTGGCGTAAAGATGTCTGGATTGGTGCCACTAAAGAGTCCGTTGCTGGAAGGAACTGTGTTGCTAATGATGACATTTCGCGGATCCAGCAACCAGGTTCCAGCTAATCCATTGCTGGCAGAGGCATCAACATTCGCTCCAAAGACATCTAGAAATCCAGCACTGGAGGTTTCAATCAACCCACCATTTCCCCCCATTGCCGCACCACGGGCACTGAGGCTGCCATAAACCCGAGTTGAAGTATCCGACCAGACCGCAATTTGTCCCCCATTGGAAGGCTGGGCACCCCCGGTACCATCAGCACGAATCGTGGCATTGGGACTGATGTAGGTAGCAGTCGCCGTTGGCAATGGCCCCTGCCCCTGAAAGTCCCCGCCAATCCGAACCGTACCGCCACCCAGTGCACTGGACACATCAATCAGGGCATTGTTCAGCAGAGCGACGCGATCGCCCAACATTTGCACTGTGCCCCCCGCTGCCTGCAAACTGCCCGTACTGGTGACGGTGCCGCCAAATAAGGTCAGGCTCTGCTCCTGGGGAACTGCCAGATTTCCCTGATTGTGAATGTCACCCCGTTGATTTGCCAGCGCATTCAAAAACAGGGCATCCGGCTGCACAGCCAGCAAGTTACTGCGCTGCGGTTCCGTGGCACTATAAAGCCCCGTTTCGCCTAGACGAATTTCACTGGCAGTCGATGCCACAAACGAACCGCTCACATCCAGACTGGCATTGGCACCAAACAGGATGCCATTCGGGTTCAGCAAAAACAGATTGGCATTTCCCAGCACGCCCAACCTGCCCAGAATATTGGATGGATTACCCCCAGTCACTCGACTGAGGATATTTTCCACCCCTGCCGGATTACTGAAATAGGCTCCGCGTCCGGCACCGACATTAAAATCCAGGAAGCTATGAAACAGGTTGATACCCCGTAACGCACCGCCATCAATGCGATCGCTCACCACCCCCCGAATCATTACATTCGGCACCACCACCGAACCTTCCGTTCCTAGAGTGGTATCTGGATTAATTTGGGCGATCGCCGGAGAACACAGGCAAGCCAGGGAGAGGGTGCCGGTCAGGTAGAGGAGGGGGAGGGGACGGTTCATGGCAAGGATGAAGGATGAGAAATAAAAAATGAAAGAAGAAAGAAGGCTAACGGTCAATCGCTAACAACTAACAACCCTCTCCTCACAACCAATTCCCCACCAAAATAAACGGTGACCACACGGCTGGATGGCTGTAGTCGAGGTCTTTGATCATGGCAACCTGGGCATTTTTTAATGCTTCGGCTCTGGATAAAGCAGGGTTGCGCAGTTGTTCGTAAAAGGTTTTGATCAACTGCACGGTGGCTTCGTCATTGATGTACCAGAGGGTGGCGACGACGCTGGCAACCCCCGCACGGACGGCGACTCCGGCGATCCCCAGGGCGGTGCGCTCATCGCCGCTGGCGGTTTGACAGGCACTCAGAGTCAGCAGTTCAACTGGATTGTTGCGCTGGCGGGTGCGGAGCAGGGTATCAATCTGGTCGATGGGAATCCGGTTGTCATACGCCAGCAGAAAGGTACTGTCGGCATCGACACCAAACTTACCGTGGGTTGCCAGATGAACAATCGGGTAGCTCTGGCTTTTGAGCATGGTTTCCAGATTTTCCAGGGTGAATTCTTGATTGAGTAATTTGGTACCTCCCAAAATTTTGCGAACACCCTCTGCCTCATCGGGCACATTATCCAGACCAGGGAACGGGGGACGGGCGATGGAAAGCCCTGCGGTGAGTGCCTGTAAATGGTTACGGTTTAAGGGGTTGCCTGAGGTGAGGTTGAGGCTGGGGGCAGTGGCGATCGCGTACTGCTCAATCAAAAACTGATTGCCATCATAGAGCGCAGACATGGGCACATTCCGCAGCACACCATCATTGACAAACACTAGGGTTCTGGGTCTAGTGGCAGCCAGATCCGCTGCCAGGGGACGAATCAGATAGTCATAAATTTTCTGAACCTGGGGAATGAATTCATCGGTGGTGCGTTTTTCCAGCAGATTACGGAGCAAGTTAATCTCCTGCTGCATCTGTTCCTGAGTCAAAGAAACAGGGTAGCTGGTTAACTGATGCCTACCGGGCGATCGCAAAATCATCTCCGTGTGATCTTTCAGAATCACCGAGTAAATCACCGCTGCGGTTTGATCGGTGCGAACACTGTTCTGTCCAGATTGGCTTTGTGCCAGTTGGACACATTCATCTCCAAAGTAATTTTGCAGTTCCGCCAGTTTCAACCGCTCTAGAATATCCAACGCTTTTTCCAGGTTTTCGGGGGAAATGGGGGAGAGTTCGGAGTTGAGAGTTGAGAGTTGAGAGTTGAGAGTTGAAAGTTTTGAGTTTTGAGTTTTGAGCTTTGAGTTTTGGGGTGGGAGATGAGAAGTAGGCAGTGAGCGGTGGGCGGTGAGCGTGTCAGCTTCCCCATCTCCCCATCTCCCCATCTCCCCATCTCCCTTCCTCTGCCCTCGCTCCAGCAACAACGCCATCAATTCCCGATAAACTGGCTCTACAGAGTCGCGGAAGTTGAATTGCAGGTCACGGTTGGCGGTCATGATATCGCTGCGAATGCGCTGGAGGCTGGCGATCGCCGCTTCGTAGGACTGAATTGCTCCGGCTTTGTCGTCGCGGGTGTTCAGGATGCGTCCTGCCTGCCATTGCCAGAGGTAAAGACTTTCAGCGGCATTTATTTCTTGGGCTGCAAACTGCGCCTGCCGGGTCCACCGCATCGCTGCTTCATCGTGACCATTCACTTCCTCTATTTGCCCGATACTGCCAAGGGCAAAGGATTCGGAACGGCGATCGCCAATCGTTTGGGCAATCGTTAATGCTTGTTTCAGGAGTTCCTGACTTTGGGGCAAACCCTGACTATTGGTGGGTACCGTCTGCATACCCTTTGCCAGATTGATCAGAGCATAGGCTTTAGCACGAGAAGCCGGTTCTGGAGCAAGCAGACTCAGTACCTGGTGCCGATTTTTGGCAATTTGTTCGCGTTGCGTCGATGCCAGGAATTGTTCCAGAAAGTGGTTGAGATTGAACAGCGCAGTTGCCTGTGCCAACCGTCCCACCGACTGGCTATATTGCCAGCTTTGTTCATACGCCTGTCGAGCAGAGGTCAGGTTCTGGTTCTCCAGTTTTTTCAAACGGGATGCTTCCGTGGTTTCTCCTTCCAGGGCAGCCGATCGTGCCTGAAAGCGATGGCGCTCTGCCCACTGGACATGGAGATTGCCCAGGTTGTTGAAAGCCGTGGTTAAACCGTCGGGGTCATTCACCGATTGAGCAAGTTGAATCCCGTGCTGGTAAAGCTTGAGAGCGAGTTCGTATTCCCCTAAAGAGCTGTAGGCATCCGCCAGTCCAACCCCTGCCAGCGCTTCTCCAAGCGAATCGGACTGCCGATGGGCAATTGCCAGGGCGCTAGATGGCTGGCAGTCAGTAACACTCTGGGTTTCTCCGCACAGGAGGGCGATCGCCTGCCGGTTCTGCCCCAATTCAATGTAAGCCTGTGCCTGGTCAACCAACACCCGTGCCAGTGGTTGCAGCCCTGCCTGCCCTAATTTCTGGTAGTTTTTAGCCGCCTGCTGCCATTGCTTAATTGCCTCGTCTAGCTGCCCAATCTGGCGGTATGCCTGCGCCAGGTTGTTATGAATTACACCCTGCTGTCTGGCATCGTTAGTTTGGGCAAGGGCTTGCTGCCAGTGGGCGATCGCCTTAGCAAAATCCCCAGCCTGATAATGTTCAACCCCCTGCCGCACCGCTTGACTCAGAGGTGGAGACTCAGCCGCCACCTTGAGACTCAAAGTCGATGAGGATAGCCCGTGAGTCAGCCAGCAGATCAGCAACCCAAAGCAAAATAACAAGCTGGAACGCAGCCACTGCCGCTGAAGATGGGTCATTTTAGTTCCATGCCCTGATTCCACTGCTCAACCCTACTCTGGGACAAAAATCACCTCTGGGACAAAAATCACCCGTCAAGGAGGTTCTCCTCGTAACAATACGGATAATTCTTCCATTAAAGAACTTAACAGGGTAAGTGAACTCCCTGACTCGATATTGCGGTATATACGTAAATAACGGAATAAAACTCAATTTTTTTTAATGAGAAGGTTTGTCGGTGGAGCGGGAGGGGTGTTCGCCTTTAGCATTGCCGCAGGGCAGGGTAAGGGGTGCTAAACGCAAATCTGAAAAAGGGCTACCAATCTCATGCCGCGGTCTACATAGTTGCATCTGCTAGAAGTGTTTTATGGCTGAAGTGTTTATTTCCTACTCTCGTAAGGACAAAGTCTTTGTCCAGGTACTCCACGAGGCATTAAACCAGAGCCATTGCGATGCCTGGGTAGACTGGGAAGATATTCCTATCACGGCAGACTGGTGGAAAGAAATTCAAGCAGGAATTCAGGCAGCGAATACGTTTCTGTTTGTGATTAGCCCAGACTCGATCGCCTCTAAGGTGTGTACTCAGGAGGTGGAGTATGCCTCCCAGAACAACAAGCGAATGGTTCCCATCCTGCGGCGTGAGGGGTTTGATATTCACACTGTTCATCCTGCTCTAAGCCGTCATAACTGGCTGTTTTTTCGGGAAGAAGACGATTTTGAACGAGCGTTTAATGCCTTAATTCTGGCAATCAATACCGATTTGCAGCATGTGCGATCGCATACCCGGCTACTGGTGCGGGCAAGCGAGTGGGAAGAGCAAAACCGGGATCACAGCTTTTTGCTCCGGGGGAGCGACCTGGTGGCTGCCGAGCAATGGTTAGAGCAGTCAACGGCTAAACAACCTGCGCCAACGCCCTTACAGGTTGAGTATATTGACCTCAGCCGTAAGGTGGAAGAGGCGAATCAAATCCTGTTGGTTGCCGGTCAACAGGCACGGCGCATGATCCGCATTGGGGCGACTGTTCTGGGGGGCACGCTGGTGACAGCGGCGATCGTCGGGTTGCTGACTGCCCGCGAATTTCAGCGAATGCAACTGGTCTACCGACTGGAGAGTGGCAGTGAGGGGGCGCTGAATCAGTTTAAGTTTCGTGAAATTGACGGACTTCAGGCGGCGATGCGAGTCGCCCAAACGTTAAGACAGCAAACGCAAGCCAATCAACCCCTGAAAAGCTATCCCAGTGCCAGACCGGTCCAGACCTTGCAAGCCATTCTGGATGGAATTCACGAAAAAAATCGATTCATTGGGCACCAGGATGGAGTGAATGGTGCTACTTTTAGCCCGAATGGCAAGTATATTGTGACTGCCTCAGACGATCATACGGCTAAGTTGTGGGATCTGGCGGGTCAACCACTGGCAGCGTTGAAACACGACAGCGAAGTCCTGAGTGCCAGTTTTAGCCCGAATGGGCAGCAAATTGTGACGGCATCTTACGATGGCACCGTTCGGCTGTGGAACCTGAAGGGTCAGCCATTGGCAGTATTCAAAGGTCATCAGGAAGCCGCTTACAGTGCCAGTTTCAGTCCAGATGGAACCCAAATTATTTCTGCTTCCTACGATGGAACCGCCCGTTTATGGGATCTCAAGGGACGGGAATTGATTCAGTTCAAAGACGATGGGGAACCATTCTGGAGCGCTGTCTTCAGTCCAGATGGGAAAAAAGTTGCAACGGCATCGGGAAATGCGGCAACTCTGTGGGATCTATCCGGGAATCCCCTCCAAACGTTTAAAGGACATCAAGAGCGAGTTAGCACGGTTAGTTTTAGCCCGGATGGTCAGCAGCTTTTGACCGCCTCTGATGATACAACGGCTCGCCTGTGGGATCTTTCAGGTCAACAACTGGTGGTATTCAGGGGTACCGTTGGGGTCTATGGTGCCAGTTTCAGTCCCATGGGCGATCGCATTGTCACAGCAGACTACGATGGTCTCGTTCGCGTCTGGAACCTATCAGGGGTCGAGGTAGAAAAACTACGCGGACATTCCAATACTGTCAATACCGCATTTTTCAGCCCGAATGGAGAGCAAATTGTGACGGCATCTCTCGATAAAACGGCTCGTCTGTGGGAGATGCCCTATTTAACCTATGCCATCAAAGGACATGAGGATCGGATTTTTAGCGCCAGTTTTAGTCCAGAAGGACAGCGAATTCTCACAGCTTCCTATGACAAAACCGTTCGCATTTGGGATTTGCTGGGTCAACCGTTGGTGATCCTGACTGGGCACAAAGATAAGGTTTCCAGTGCCAGCTTTAGCCCCGATGGCACAAAAATTGTTAGCGGATCGGATGATCACACCGCTCGTCTCTGGAATTTGTCTGGAGAAACCCTGGCTGAGTTGCGGGGACATGAAGATAAGGTGTTTAGCGCCAACGTTAGTCCGAATGGTCAGCAAATCGTGACATCATCCGGAGACAAAACCGCTCGCCTATGGGATCTTTCTGGCAAGCAACTCGCCATCCTTAAAGGTCACCAGGGTAATGTCAACAGTGCCCAATTCAGCCCTGATGGAAAATTTGTTGTTACTGCATCGGATGATCGCACTGCTCGCCTCTGGAATTTGTCTGGGAAGCAACTTTTAGTCCTCAAAGGGCATGGAAAAGCAGTTTGGAGTGCCAGTTTTAGTCCAGATGGAATGCACATTATCACAGCATCCAGCGACTATACTGCTCGCCTGTGGGATCGAGCGGGGAAACAACTGCTAGAGTTGGTTGGTCATGAGGGGATGGTTAATAGTGCCAGCTTTAGCCCAGACGGAACCCAGATTGTGACAGCATCCGTCGATCGCACCGCCCGCCTATGGGATCTGGCAGGCAGGCAAGTGGCTATCCTGCGGGGGCACGAAGACACCGTCTGGAGTGCTGGCTTCAGCCCTGATGGAAAATGGATCGTAACGGCATCGGTGGATAGAACCGCCCGTCTGTGGCAGGTCCGAACTCTGGATCAGTTGATGTCCCAAGCCTGTCGCTGGTTACACGATTATTTGAAGAATCCAGAAGTGGATGAAGGCGATCGCCAGCTTTGCCAGAACCTTTGATCATTCCAATTGGCTCCCAGAACAGAGGGCATTTTAAGTAATAGAAGTCAGAATAGAAGAACCTGTAGCATTGAGTGACCGCACGTTCCCATCATCCATCTCGTTCCCATTCGCCCAATAGGGTCATGTTTTGTCAATTAATTTTTGATTGAATGGAAGGCTCTCAACCGGGATTGCCTGTACAAAAATGAAGCATCCTTTGTCCAAAGCAAGCCTGATTGGGGATAAGTCCTACGGTCGTTGAGGAGTTGATTCTTCCTCATCAGGAAGAAACCATTAAGTAAAAGAATTTACTCTCCGGATTAGCCGGAATCGTTTGGCAAGAGATTAATAGTCGTTTTTGCTTGGCTCTCCATTCACTCCACTTGATTTCATTGAACCATTGCTACACGGACCATTTTTGAACATCATTTTTGAACGAGGGACGGTATGAAAAGAGCCTTATATATCCTGGCTGAGTTTAGCGATCGCGATTTTGACTGGTTTATCACCGCAGGCAAACGCAAAGCAATTTCGCCAGATACTATTTTGATCCATGAAGGGCAACCGATTGATGCCCTTTACATTGTCCTTGAAGGGAAACTATCGGTTTCAGCAGAGGCACTGGAAGGGCAAGAAATTGCTACCCTTTCCCCTGGTGAAATTGTCGGTGAAATGTCCTTTGTTGATGCCCGCCCCCCTTCGGCAACGGTGAAAGCCGTAGAAAACACGGTGCTTTGGGCTATCTCTCGGAACCAGTTACGCGCCAAGCTTTCCCAGGACAGTGCCTTTGCTGCCAACTTCTACCAGGCGATCGCAGTCTTTCTTTCCGATCGCCTGCGAGGAACCGTCAGCCGCTTGGGTTATAGCCGCTACCGCCAACTCAACGAAGATGTGGATTCAGAGTCCAACTTAAATCCAGAAGTGACCGGCAGCTTGGAATTAGCAAAGCTGAGGCTAGACTGGCTACTGGAACGCCTGAACGACTTAAACAGTTTAACGAGTGCTCGTTAAACCTGGGCGGTGTCATCATGGCATAGTTCCCTAGCGATCCTCCCTCACGTTTGGACTATGGAATTTTCAGTTGCTCGCCAGTTTTTTTACCAGGAAATCCATCAACCGGATGAGCAAATTTGTCTGGAGCGGGCAGCGCTTTACCTGGCACTGGAAGAATATCCAGAGCTAGATGTAGAGGCGTATCTCAATGCCCTGGACACTATGGCAGCAGAAGTTGAAGAGCGGCTTCCAGTGGAGTCTTACCCGCTCCGAATTGTGCAAACCATCAATCACTATCTGTACGAAGACTTGGGCTTTAGGGGCAATGCTGAGGATTACTACAATCCCTGTAATAGCTTTCTAAATCAGGTGATTGATCAGCGAAAGGGGATTCCCATTACGCTATCGCTGGTTTACCTGGCGATCGCCCAACGCATTGGTTTCCCAATGGTGGGGATTGGGATGCCCGGTCATTTCCTGATTCGCCCCGATGTGGAGGAGATGGAAATATTTGTAGATCCCTTTCATCAAGGCGAAATTCTGTTTTCCCAGGATTGTAAAGCTCGGCTGAATCAGCTTTTTGGACAGCCGATTGATCTACAGCCAGCTTTTCTACAATCCGTGAGTCCCAGCCATTTTCTGGCAAGAATGCTGACCAATCTGAAATTTATTTACCTGGACCGTCGAGAATTTGAAAAAACCCTGGCAGCGATTGAGCGAATTTTGCTGTTATTTCCCCAAGCTGCGATCGAACTCCGCGATCGCGGCATTCTTTACTATCACCTCAACCGCCCCACCGAAGCTCGCCAGGATCTCGAAGAATACCTGACCCTAATGCCTACCGCCCAGGATGCCCCAGCCGTTCGAGAACTACTCAAACAAATTAGCCAGCGCTGAGGGTTGCGAGTTTTGAAGTTAACAGCCACCGGATTCCTACCACCCATTAACGGGAGTGCAACTAGTTTGCCATCCCCACACCCTTCTCCCCCAGGGGAAGGGCTTTCAGGCATTTTCTGTTCCCTCTCTCATCGGGAGAGGGCTAGGGCGTAGCTTGTTTCCCGAAGACTGGGCAGTTCTTGCAGGCATTTCAGCCAAGTCGCACAACGCATGATTAGATGTCGTAGACAAGGTATACACTTCTTCAAAAAAGGGGTGGTGCTGAATAGCAGTATGAATTGGAACGAAGTTTCAATTCATACAACTCTCAATTCATACCCAAAATCAGCAACGTCAAAAAAAGGAAACCAGCAAGGTCCGGCTTACTCGCCTGGTTCATTTTGGGCTAGAAGACTTCTATCCGCTTCTTCTTGGAGCAATACTTCTGTTGTCGTATTCTCCTCTTTCCACCAGCTAACAACCATGCCAGTAATGGGAATTGCTAAAAACACTCCTAACAACCCAGCAACTCTTTGTCCTAGAAATAGGGCAAAAAATAGCAGCACCGGGTTAATTTCTAAAGCTTTGCCCATCACCCTGGGATGTACATAATTATCTTGAATTTGTTGCAGAATCAGGGAAGCGACTATCACCTTTAAAGCCATCCAGTGCCCTTGAGTTACAAGCACTATTACGGTGATAATAATCACGCCTAGAGTAGCACCAATTCCGGGTATTGCATCCAGTACACCCACCACCACTGCCAAAATCAGGGAAAACTGAACGCCTAAGAGGATAAATACCAAAAAACTGGCAGTTGAGAGAAAAACAATTAGTATAATCTGTGCTTGCAGAAAGCCCAAGAAGTTTTTTTTCACACTGCGATCAATGCGATCGCGCAGGTTTTCACCACGGCGATCGCGCGTATCATTGGGTAAAAGTTTGAGGCAGGCAGCCCAAATATTTTCACCATCGATCAACATATACGTAGCAATTACCAGCAAGAAAATAGCCGTAAAGGTATTAGAAAATAAGCCACTGACCAAACCTAATCCGGTACTAAGACTAGAGCGTAGGACTTCGGTAATTTGCCCTATATTGATCTGTTTCAAATACTGACTAAACGGTAGATTACTGGTTTGAATTGCGGTATTCAGGCTTTGCAGTAGACTGCTACCCTGGATCAGAATTTGATAGCCTAGCACTGTGATAAATGACAGCGCGATCGCGATACTGCCTAGCACCACCAGGGTGATAGCGACTCCCCGTGGTAAGTACCTTGTTAGATACCGCACTGGATAATTCATCAGCACCGCCAGAATTGCCGCTGTCGTAAACATGGCAATAATCTCGTAAAAATAGCTGATCAGTTGCACAATCACCCAACCACAGGCAAACAAAAGCAAAAAGCGAATAAGGGCAGAATTGTTTAGCCATCGCCAGAAGTCATTGGAACCAGGCTTTTGCATAGGAGTTTGTAGAACGGTAAGTTGATATAACGCTTAATACCAGTTCAACATGAGTTTGCACTTAACAAAGGGCTTAAGCCCCTTGTTTACCAGACATTCTTCTGTGCAGCTTCAAAGAGAATTGGTATAAGATGCCTTTGAGTTAGTTGTGAGCCTGACGATCCCGCCATTGCTCCCTTTGCCATAGCACGGCAGGAGGGAAACCTTGTGACCAAATCCTTTCAACAGGAAGGTCTTAAGTGAAGGATATAGGCAGAACAAATCATAAGGCACCAACCTCGATAGTCGATGCCTCTAGATGCTACCACTGGACAGCCTGCCTCTTGGAATGCCACCCTGGTTCACTCAACCTACAGCGATTTTTGGCATTGCAGAACAGAGGTATAAATATCGATGATTACAACCGTTTTCCTGATGATCCCTTTAATCCTGTGTTTTACAATCAGCCTCAATAAATCGTTTCCTGAGGCAATGGAAGCCGTTTTCCAGACTCAAAATCTGGACAGTCGATCGCATCCTCAGTCATTGCCGTTGAAGGGTGAATTGTACATTTTAAGTGGTAGTCGCTAGTGAAAAACTGGCATCTAGCACAGGGAATTCGGTGCATTTGGCGAGAGCGGTTAATGGTATCACGGGTAGCCGTCCATAGGCTCCAGCCAACTAAAAACAGGATCAACCACGCACTAACGAAACAAATCGGTACTAGCAATGGCTGAATAGCATGAATTAGGAATAGCAACAGTTGAGTCACGATCGCGTAAAAGGATGAGTCGAAGCGAATAGTAAATATCAGTGTTAACCCTATTTACCTGTAATAGCCTTTCTGAAAGGCTTAAGAATTAATAAGAAACGTTAAATAACCGCCATAAAAGTCAGAAGCCTCCATCAAATTCGGCACTTTAATTTAGTGAGCCTGGTTCGGTGCGAGGTATGAATCGACAAATCTGACTATCTAGATTATCTAACTTCTGAGTATATAAACTGGTAGCTGCCATAGCCTCAGCCTGACGGCTTATCGTCATCTCATTCCAGCGGACTATAGTATAGATAGTTCAACGTCTCTGACTTTATCTTCTTTCTCATTGCCCTGAAACCTAAGACTGGGAGGTCTTACCTGAATGCGAGTTTCCCTATCCTCCACTCCCGCTCAATCACGCCAGGTCAAGCAGCGACTGGCAAACCCGGAGGAATCCCTTTCCTACGAACTGGGTAAAGCCGTCCAGGAACTACCGCCGCTTTACACTCGCCTGTTGGCTGCTAGTATCAGTGCTCTGGTATTTGGAACGATTACCTGGGCAGCGTTAAGCAGAGTGGATGAAGTTGCTCCCGCCAATGGACAGTTGGTTGCCTCTACTGAGGTGCGTCCGTTTAGAGCATCCAGCAATGGCAGCATTGAAACCATCAGTGTTAAAGAAGGAGATTTCGTCAAGAAAGGGATGGTTCTGATCACTTTGAACTCGGACCTTTCCCAAACAGATGTAGATCGACTGGAAGAATCGGCTGAACTAATTCGCCAGGATATCGCCCGTCTGGAGGCTGAACGACAGGGTGGGCGCAGTGCAGGCGTACCCTTGCAAAATCAACTCCTGGAAGCCCGCCTGAAGGAATTTGATACAAAGCAGGCAACGGCGAACGCCGAAGTTGAACGTCAGAATTCAACCCGATTGGAAGCCCAATCCAGGCTATCCAGATTACAAGAAAACCTGGTGTATGCCAAAGATAGTCTCAAAAACGCTCAGATAAGGGAACAGGCACTCAGCACGCTTCAGGGAACAGGGGCCGTTCCCCAGTTGGACTACATCCGGGCGCAGGATGAAGTGATCAACGCCAGAGACAAGGTTGTTTCGATTGAAAAAGAAATTGATGCCCAGCGAGAGCGGATTTCCCAGGCGCAGGAAGCTTTCATCGGAGCAAGAAGTACGGCAGAAGGGCTAGGGTCTCAACGACAAACTGAAATTCTCTCTCTTCTGACGAAACGGAGAGAAGAACTGACCGATGTCACCGGCAAATTAGCATCGGCAAAGAAACAACGTGATAAAGAAACGGTGGAAGCCCCGTTTGATGGCACGGTTTACAACATCAAGGCAACTAGGGGTCCGGTGCAGTCTGGGGAAGAGATGCTATCCATGATTCCCCAGGGAGAGCAATTAGTGCTGGATGCCAAAGTTTTGAACCGAGACATTGGTTTCATTGGCTCAGGGATGCCAGCAAAGGTGAAACTGGCGACATTTCCCTACCAGGAATTTGGCATTGTGGATGGGGTGGTTGAGAAAGTCAGCCCCAATGCGATCGTGGAGAAAGATGTGGGTCTGGTGTTTCCGGTCAGAATTCGACTCAACCGGCAGGCAGTTCCCGTCCGGGGTAAAGATGTGGAGTTAACCCCTGGTATGGCTGCCACCGCTGAAATTGTGACCCGTCAGAAATCGATTCTGACCTTCCTGATCGAACCCGTCACCCGCCGCTTTAATGAGGCATTCTCGGTCAGGTAAAGAATCCCTTGGCCATCATCACCCATTACCCATCTCCTTTTCCGCCTGCCGGCGCTCCTGAAGTTTGAGCAAAATTTCGGCGTGGACTTCCCGGGTAATGGGGTAGAAATAAGCCAGCACCAGACCCAGAATGAGAGACAGGGTTGGTAAAGGACCCACTGCCACCCGAATTGCCATCAGGGCAGAGGGGGTTTGCTTGGCTACTCCACCGACATAACCTGACCATTCCAGCGACAAACCAACGAGAAACAAACCAACGGCTAGTCCGATTTTTTGCAGCAATACCATAAAGGCGTAGAACACCCCTTCACGGCGCTGTCCTGTCCGAAGTTCATCCAGTTCAATGACATCGGGCAACATGGACCAGGGAATGAGATAGGCAGTAGATACCCCTAGCCCTGCCATCACTGCCAGAACATACATGAACCCAATCTGTCCTGGTTGCAGTAGAAACAGCCCTGCCTGCGCCAGAATCCAGATGCCCATGCCCATGAAGTAGGTAGCTTTTTTGCCAACCCGGGCACTGATAGCACTCCACATAAATAGTGTCACCAGGGCAGTTCCCTGCACTGCCAGAATAACCAGGTTAGAAGTCTGATCCGATTCTTTCATCCAGTTCACAACAAAATATTTCAGGATGGAGGCGGTGATTTGGAGTGCCAGCCAGGAGAATAGATAAATCCCAATCACGTAGAGAAAGGGGCGGTTGTTAAAGGCAATGCGTAGCTGTTCAAACAATGGCTGGGAATTTTCTTGCGTAGATGCCAATTCCTGGGACATGATGGCGGCTCGATGCCGGGTGCCAAATACGCACCAGAACAGAGAGGCGATCGCAATCACCGCACACAACACCCCAATCCATAGATACCGCTGCTGAAGATCCTCGACTACGGTTGCAATGAGAATGACCAGGATGACCGAGAGAATACTGCCCCCAATTGAGAAGGTAAAGCGAAAACTGGTTAGGCTAGTGCGTTCGTTGTAGTCCTGGGTGAGTTCGGGAGTGAGGGCAGTATAGGGCAGGTTAACCGCTGTATAGGCAGTATTGAAAAAAATGCTGATGATCACGTAGTACCAGAACAGTCCCCACATGTTTTCTGTCGGAACAATCCATTGCAAGATAAAGAACAGCCCAAAAGGGAGTGCCCCAAAGATCATCCAGGGGTAGCGCCGCCCCCAGCGCGATTGGGTTTTATCACTGAGTACACCCACAATCGGATCATTAATCGCGTCCCAAATCTTGCCAATCATCAAGATGCTGCCTGCCAGACCTGCCGGTATATGGGCAACCTCCGTAAAGAAAAAAAGCAGGTAGAAAACCAGGATATTGGCCGTCATAGCAGCCCCCAAATCACCTGCACCATAAGCCAGCTTAGTACTGAGAGTAAGCTTTGGCTGGGCAGGCATGTCAGGAACCGCAGATGGATTATTCATGACGGGATGCGTGAGGTACGGTTAACGGTTGTATTATTCTGTTCATCTTCAATCATGGAAGCCAAAATCGCTATGACAGTTTGTTACTAGAGGCAAAGGCTTAAGGACTCGCAAATTAATAAGGTCCCAACGTCATTCCCGCGCAGGCGGGAATCCATCGTGGAGCAGATTGTCTAGCGGGTACTTTATTTTGGGGCACATCCCTTAAGGCTAAAAGCCAAAAACTTTTTCCTCGTCTTGTCCCTCATCCTTCATCGTTTATCTTTCACCCTTCATCGTTTATCTTTCACCCTTCATCCTTTTGCCCATGACAGACCTCTATGTTTCCTGGTCCGAGTACCACCAAAAAATTGAGCAGCTTGCCGTCAAGATTTATCAGTCAAATTGGAGCTTTAACCAAATTATTTGTCTGGCAAAGGGTGGCTTGAGAGTTGGCGATATTCTAGCTCGCATTTACGATGTGCCTTTAGCCATTCTGGCAACCTCGTCCTATGGGGGCACCGGGAACCAGGTGCGGGGTTCTATTACCTTTGCCAGGGATTTAACCATGACGACGGCTAATTTGGGCAGTCGGGTGTTGCTGGTTGATGACCTGGTCGATTCGGGAGTCACTTTGGAGAAAACGATTGTCTGGCTCGATCGCAACTACGGGTTCTACGTTGAAGAGGTTCGGACGGCTGTTCTCTGGTACAAGGACTGTTCTGTCATTGCACCGGACTATTACGTAGACTACTTACCCCACAATCCGTGGATTCATCAACCCTTTGAACCCTACGAACGGATGAGTCCGGCAGATCTGACTGTATCGTTATCATCTCCTACAACGTCTCAGTAATGGCTGGCAAAAGCCTCACTGGCAAAAGCTTCACGCCAGTGACCAGGCGGGTGTCTCAATGGATGAATTGCCCCTTACCCCAATCCATAGCACAACTGAATCGGGATTGCTGCCAGGTTGCACGGGTAGGTTGCCCGATGAAGTTTCAGTAATTCTATTGATATACTGGATGGATTCGGTAGATCAGGGTTCCTATGAACCTGCATCCAGGGTATGTCGTAACTGAACGCAGCCCTCATTTAGGCTCAGACTCGGCGTGATTGTTTAGAGAATTGCCCCATATTTTTAGTCTTTTCTGTGTGTTTGTCCTGTACTTACAACGGTGATATATCAACTGGTTTTAATCTGACTTTCCCTGAGGCTAGAAATGCGTAATCTTGGCGATCGCAACGTGACCCCCGCTGCTCCCAATCCTGCTCGTAATCGCAAGCGTTTGGGCGGTTACCTGGTAGAAGCAGGTTTGTTGACCCCCGCCCAGGTGGATGTAGCGCTGAATGACCAGAAGCTAACTGGTATGCGCTTTGGAGAAATTCTGGCAGCACGAGGCTGGGTGAAACAGCAGACGATTGAATATTTGATGAAAAAAGTTGTTTTACCAGAGCAAGAAGCGGCAAAGCAGGATCTGGTTCACAAATCTGCCATTCGCCAAGATGCCCCCTCCTTGCCAAAAAGTTCTGCTGGCTCTGTTCCGGGTGCATCACCCAACTCAAATACAGATGCCAACAGGCAAGCTCTGATTCGACGGGAGGTTCCTATCTCCAAACCCTTACCTTCAGTGGGTTCTTCTGATGATGGGGTCAGTTGGGTTGGTTAGTGGTTCAGATGGTTTAGTCATCAACTCCCAAATAGCCAGAGCCACAGGGGGAGAGTGACTAGCAATCCGAGGGAACCTGCTGCCAATGCCGTTACAGATAAATCCTGATCCAGTTCATAAGCTTCAGCCAGCACAAGGGTAGCAAAAGCGGGTGGCATTGCCATTTGCAGAAGGATGACCCGGTGTGTCATGCCTGTAATTCCGAGTGACCAGAGAGCTATTCCCACCACGAATGGCACCAGCAACATTTTGATTCCGATGCCAATCATCGCTGGTTTTATGCTACTGAGAGAGGAAATCTGGCTTAGTCTCATGCCTACCAATACCAGAGACAAAGCCACAATCCCCCAGGCAAAACTGCGCAAACCAGTCTCCACCAGGATAGGAAGGGGCAAGTTACGCCCAGCCAGACCAATGCCAAAACTCCAGAGAGCAGGATTTTGGGCGATCGCTCGTACAGACTGTCCCAAATGATGGGTCGTACCTGAACTGAATCGGGATGACAGCGCCACGCCTAATCCATAGGCAGCAGGGGTTGAACCCAATAGATCATAGAACAATGCCCAGGCAAAGTACTGAGGTCCAACCAGAGCCAGGGAAATTGGAAACCCAAGATAGCCAGTGTTACCGACCATCGCTGCTAGCAGAAAGCTGCCCTGAGTTCGTTTGCTCCAATTTTGAGATTTATGCTGCCAGCAACTGATTCCCCATGCCATACTGACTCCTAAGAGGACGGCTATCCAGGCAGTCAGGGGCGCAACCCAAAGTGCCCAGGACAGTTGAGTATGACGCAAAAAAGCTACAATTCCGATGGGAACACCAATCCAGAACAGAAATTTTCCCAAATAGGTGGGCGTAGCTTTTGGCAGCAACCGACCGAGACCCCATCCAACCAGGGTCAAGCTGATTAGTGGAATATAGACAGCCAGCAGATTTGAGTGGGGCATGGTTGAATTTGGACTAAGATAGGGCTACTTTCGCTCAATGAACCATTAGCTCTTTGAAAATCCAGGCTTAGGAAAGGACTTAAACAATTTCCAGGATTGCCAGGGGTAAGTTTATTGGCATTCTCCCCAGTGAATAAAGGCGCTGCTAACCCCGCCCGTACAGTTTGTGAGGTGATTAAATTCGTAATCTTTAGAGTTTGAGTTTATAGTCTAAACTTTCAATCAGGCAGGAAGTTTTCGGTTAAACTGTCACAGTCTAAAGTTCATACGGTTAAATGTCGCTTAAGTGTTGCTTGCGGGCAGGAGTGAGACGATTGGATAATACGGATACTTCGGAAAAAGCACTAAGAGTGTCGCCCCCTCTAACGGACGATATTCCTGTTGCCCTGCGGGTTGCGCCGCCGGAAAAGCCTAAGTCTCCAATTAATATGGTGGTGGTGGCGGGCAGTTTGTCAGCCCTGGGTATTGCAGCATTGGTTTCTGGAGTGTTGTTTTCGTTCCGAATGCAGCAGGTCGAAGATAACACGATCGCCACTGCCAGTCCTGCCCCCGTAGAACCTGCCCCCTCTCCTACGGCTTCACCCACTACAGAAGCCTTATTAGGACATTTGGCTTATTCAGAGGCACCCAGCTCAGACCTGGGTCCTATTACGGACGATGGCAGCATTAAGTTGCGGAAGCCCGCTGCTAAGGCTTATCGAGAGATGGCAGCCGCCGCCCTGCGAGATGGTGTTGTGCTGGTTCCCATCTCTGGCTTTCGTACAGTTGCCGATCAAAAATACCTTTATTTCGATGTCAAAGCTGAGCGTGGGCAGGATGCCGAAGAACGGGCGAAGGTCAGCGCACCTCCAGGCTATAGTGAGCACCATACGGGCTATGCCCTTGACATTGGGGATGGCAATGTTCCGGCAACCAATTTAAGCGTTAATTTTGAGAAGACAGAGGCGTTTCGCTGGATGAAAGCAAATGCCGCTTACTATAGCTTTGAGATGTCCTTTCCTAAGGGCAACAAGCAAGGAGTCAGCTATGAACCCTGGCACTGGCGGTTTGCAGGAGATATCCAGAGTCTGAAAACCTTTTATAAGGCGCGAGAAGACCAGAAGCAGTCAGCGGGCAGTCAGCCGTAAGTCGAACAGTACTTCATAGTTCTTAAATGCCACTTCTTTGAAGTAGTCGAGCATCTTGTTCGACCATCTCACAGTGTCCAAACCGTACTGATGGTCGTGATCGTACTGGCGGTCGTGATAATGGCATGATGGGATAGTCTCTTCTGTCCGTTCCCAATGTCCCAGATTTCTCTTAACCTGATTGCAATTTCAATTTTCGTCGTCACCCTTGCCAGTCTGTTAGGACCATTGGTGCATCTGTCTCCGGTAGTCCCTGCGATCGCCACCTTCAGCATTTTGGGTCTGGCTACATTAGATACTTTTAGCTGGAAAGGGCAGGGTGCAACCCTCCTGTTGGATTGGTTGGCTAGTTTTTCGGAACAGCACCGCGCCCGTGTGGTTCGGCACGAAGCAGGACATTTTCTGGTTGCCCAGCAGTTGCAAATTCCGGTAACGGGCTATGCTTTGAATGCCTGGGAGGCTTTACGGCAGGGCTATCCCGGTAATGGAGGTGTCCGGTTTGACTCTCAGGAGCTAGAGCTAGAACTTCAAAAAGGGGCGCTTTCCGCTCGCCTGCTGGACCGCTACTGCACCGTTTGGATGGCAGGGATTGCCGCAGAGACCCTGATCTATGGAGATGTTGAAGGCGGGGAGGGCGATCGCCAGCAGCTTAGAGCCGTTCTGACCCAATTAGGTTTTCCTGCCGGAGAATGTTTACAGAAGGAACGCTGGGCACTTCTACAAGCCAAGACCTTGATTCAGGGACATCCAGAAGACTACGAGGCACTAACGGCAGCAATGGAGCAGCGCTATCCGGTGGAGGAGTGTATTCAGGCGATCCATCGCTGAAGCAACCTAATGACCCGCTCCGGCTGTTCTAAATGAGGCAGTACCCCAGCCTCAGCCAATCGCCAAAATACCTGGACTGCTGCCGGATTGAGTTTTGCCAGTCGTTGTCCCAGGCTGGAACTGGTAAATTGGGCGGCTTCCCCCCAAAGGATGGCGGTTGGAGTGGTCAATTGCTCCATGTAGCGGGCTAGGTCAAAGTACAGATCGCCCCGCAGAAAGGACAGAGCCGCATACTGGGCATTTGGCTGCTGAGCAGACGCTAGATAGGCGGCTACCATTTCATCGGATACTCGGTTAGCCTGGACAAACAAAAAGCGCTCCAGAAAGCTGCGGACAGACTCTGAATTGGTCGCGCCCAGGATGTAAACCAGTTGGTCGAGCATGGGAGTGCTGATCAGTTGCAGCGGCAATCGCCGTCCGGCATCCTGTCCAAAATCGGCAAAGCCGGATGGACAAACTAAAAACAGCGAATGAAAGACTTCTGGGCGCAGAATTGCGAGACGGATAGCGATCGCTCCGGTCAGCGAAGACGCAACAACCCTCACGGGTGCCTGACAGGTTTTTTCAATCAACTCACTTAGCGTCGTCAGATAGTCCTCAACCCGATAGTTTCGCTCCGGATGGGCAGACTGACCCCAACCAATCAAATCAGGAACGATAATGGGGTAGCAATCGATGAATGCTGGGTATACCTTTGACCACTCATAGGCAGACGCACCCCCACCAAAATTGTGCAAAAAAAGCAGCGGAGAGTCTGAGGGCGCTGCAACAGTCCAGGGTGCGCCTGCTGACGTGTAATAGACCATCGCTCCCAGCGAAGTCTCAATCACCTGCTGTCCAATACCAGGAGGATGAAATTGCAGCATAGGAACCTGTAATAGCCTGACTTCATTTACCATAACCTTTACAAATCGATATAATCAGGAAGCTTGTACTTTCCGCTATTAGAACATCCAAACCCCTTGTTAAATAAGGAGTATAGATACCATTTCTGGTATGGCTAAGCAGAAAAACAATTGTCGATTCGTTCACAATTTGTTACAAAATAGTGGAAGGCTCATCTAGTCTAGAAACTGCATGTTTGGTGGCTTTACTGCAACTCCCCCCGGCGCTGACTTTGGCGAGCGTATGCTCAACACCGTCACCAGCCAATCCATCCGACACCTGTTCACGGAAAGTGAATCGGTGGATGTGGTCGTTCGTTGTAACCCCACCAGCAAACTGCTGCAAGGGAGCATCGATAGCTTTAAGATGAGCGGGCGCAATCTGCTGATTCGCAAAGATTTCCATGTTGAAGAGATGTCCTTTGAAACCGACGCGGTTTCGATCGATTTCAGTTCCGTATTGAGCGGTAAGATCCGTTTGAAACAGCCAACTCAGGCGGTTGCTCAGGTGGTTTTGTCTGAAGCAGGACTGAATCGAGCGTTTAAAGCAGAGTTGGTCAAAAAGCGTCTACAAAGTATAGACACGCCGGAATTAACCAATTTATCGGGTGGCGAACCCGTCTCCTTCTCTGATGTCAATGTCCAATTGCTACCCGAAAGCCGCATTCAAATCTTTGCCAAGACAGAACTTTCCAATGGTTCGGTGCCCATCAGTCTATCGGCAACACTGACTGCGGAACGTCGCCGCCGTATTCTGTTTCAAAATCCCCAGTTTGAGGCAGGTGTAGTCCCAGAGTCTTTGCAGGGAGTTTCTAGTCTCCTGTCAATGGCATTTGCCGATATTTTGAACAATATGGTTGACCTGGATCGCTTCGATCTGGATGGGGTGACCATGCGAATTAACCGCCTGGAAACTCAGGGCAAAAAACTGATATTCAGTGGCTATGCCCAAATAGACCATTTCCCAGGAAATGGGTGAGGGGTGGTGAAGGATGAGGCATGAAGGATGTGCAGAACGCCTATCTCCAACACCTCACACTTCACACCTCACACCTCTCTAACAACGAACAACCCCTTACCTAATAAGCAATCTCAGCCAGCCAGGAAATTACGACCCCCAGAATTGAGCCTGCAATCACCTGAAATGGGGTATGCCCCAGGAGTTCTTTGAGGCGATCTTCATTGAAGTGGTGGTCTTCTTGAAAGAACTCGTCGATGATCTGATTGAGGATACGTGCCTGTTTACCGGCGGCTTGCCGCACGCCAGCGGCATCGTACATGACGATCACAGCAAAGACGACCGCGATCGCAAATTCTGAACTTGCCCAACCTGTCGTTTGTCCGACCCCCGTTGCCAGAGCGGCTACCAAAGCAGAGTGAGCACTGGGCATTCCACCTGTCTCAACCAGTGCCCGGACGTTCACTTTCCCATTTTTACCAAAATCGACCATCAGCTTTAACACCTGGGCAGAAATACACGCCACAAGCGCAACCAGCAGCACCTGGTTGTTGAGGATATCGCCAAAGTCCTGCATGTTGTTATGTTGAGTCAGGGATAAGAAGTGAGCGTGTGAGGAGGTAGGAGAGGAAGACAATTCAGGGATCGGGAGGAGGAATACCAGGATTCATCATCCCCGATCCGTGTGCTACGAACAACCCGTATTAATGGGTGCGGGCGATAATAAAGTCGGCGATCGCCATAAGTGGTTGGGCACAGGCACCAAACTCAGCCAGTTCTGCTTTGGCATCCTGAATCAACGCCTGAGCTTGCCGTCTCGACTCCTCCAACCCCCAGATACTGGGATAGGTTGCCTTCTGCGCCTGCAAATCCTTTCCGGCGGTCTTTCCCAACTCTTCCTGAGTCGCGGTGATGTCCAGGATGTCATCTACAATCTGGAACGCCAGACCAATATTTTTGGCATAGCGGGACAACCGTTGCACATCACACTCCGGTGCCCCCGCCAGAATTGCCCCCGAAATGACCGACGCTTCCAGTAAGGCAGCCGTTTTGTGATTGTGAATAAACGTCAATGTTTCCAGAGACACATCTGGCTTGCCTTCAGATTCCAGATCAACGACCTGTCCCCCCACTAGTCCGGCGGCACCCACCGCCCGACCCAGGATGGCAACAATCCTCAACAGGCGATCGGCAGGAACATTTTTGGTTTCCACTGCTACATGTTCAAAGGAATAGGCGAGCAAACCATCTCCCGCCAGGATTGCAATATCCTCACCAAAAACCTTGTGGTTAGTTAGCTTGCCCCGGCGGTAGTCATCGTTATCCATTGCCGGAAGATCGTCATGGATCAGTGACATGGTGTGGATCATTTCCAGAGCGCAAGCAGTGGGCATCGCCATCTCCAGGGTGCCGCCTGCTAACTCACAGGTCGCCAAACAAAGAATTGGGCGCAGACGCTTTCCTCCCGCCATTAAGGAATAGCGCATCGCTTCGTAAATCGTTTCGGGATAGATTACCTGGATGGAGTGATCCAGAGCAGTTTCCACTAAAGGCTGACGCTCTGCCAGATAGGCAAGCAAATCGAAGCGAGACTCCGCTTGGGACGCTTGCAGCTCGTCCGTCAATACCATTCCTGTATCCCTCCCAGTCATCATCAAATGGACAGGTTGCTGCTCCTCATCATTCTACGGAGGTTTATGCACCCTTGCGACATTCGTTAAGAATCATGGGGAAAGGGGAGCAGTGGTCAGTGGTCAGGGGGCAAGTCTGGACTTCGAACTCTCAACTTTCAACTCTCAACTTTTCCCTCCTCCCTCCTTCTACCTCACCATTACAACCAACAACTAACAACTAACAACCAACAACCCCCCTCACCCCCTCTTCAAATAACTCTCCACGGTATTTTGCAGCAGCATCGTCACTGTCATAGGCCCGATGCCGCCGGGAACGGGGGTGAGGAAGGAGGCGACGGATTGGACGCTTTGAAAGTCAACATCGCCAACCAGTCGTCCTTTATCAGTTTCATCGGTAATTCGATTGATCCCGACATCCACAACCACCGCTCCAGGTTTCACCATGTCAGCGGTAATCATTAACGGACGACCGACAGCCGTAATGAGCAGATCAGCCGTGCGGGCGATCGCTCCTATATCGGCTGTTCTAGAGTGGGCGATCGTCACCGTGGCATCTGCTTCCAGCAGCATTAAAGCCTGGGGTTTGCCCACCAGAATGCTGCGCCCAATCACCACTGCCTGTTTGCCTTTGGGATCAATGTCATATTCCTGCAATAACCGCATGACCCCGGCGGGCGTACAACTCCTCAAACCGGGTTCTCCACGCACTAGTCGCCCCAAATTCGTGGGATGCAGTCCATCCGCATCCTTCTCAGGCAGAATCTGGTTCAGTAGGGCAACCGCATCTAGATGGTCAGGCAGCGGAAGCTGAACCAAAATGCCATCTACATGCTCATCCTGGTTCAGCGCATGAATTGTGGCTTCCAGTTCTGCCTGTGAAGTATTGGCTGGAAAGTGTTTGCCAAAGGAGGCAATTCCCACCTGGGAGCAGGCTTGCTCCTTATTACGAACATAGGCAGCACTGGCAGGATTGTCACCAACCATCAGCACTGCAAGTCCGGGTGCGCGTCCTCGTTGCGTGTGCAAAGTTTGCACCTGATGGGTCATTTCAGCCTGGATTTTTTGAGCCAGTGCTTTTCCATCGAGTAATTGGGCGGTTGAGGTCATTACGAATGTGTTATCACAGTTTTGACTGTCCATCAGTTTCGCAGATTCGGTGTGAACTATGCATCCCCTTAAAGCCCTGAACCTTCTATTTTCAGCTTTTGCCCTAGTTGGGTTGGTTGCCTGTGGTCAAATGACTCAATCAGCCACGGAAGGCGGTACTCTGAAGGTCGCTCAAGCACTGGTTAAAACTGAACCGATTCAAGATGTGTTGCAATCATCCCAACAGGGGGCGATCGTGCATCTCAAAGGCAAAGTCAAAAACCGGGTGCCCCTGTTGGAAGGAATGGTCTATGAACTCCAGGACGCGACTGGCTCCATCTGGGTGGTCGCCAAGGGCCCTGTACCGAACCAGGGAGATGAGGTGGTGATCCAGGGAAAACTGCATTATCAAAGCATTCAGTTAAATGGCAAAGAGCAGGGATCGGCGTATATTGAACAGCAGGAGCAAATCCAGCATAGTTCTGCCATTCAAAGCTAATGACTGTTCATCCCTCTAATCGCCCTGAAGTTGCCATCGCTATTCTGCACAAAGATGGTCAATTTTTGATGCAGCTCCGAGATGACATTCCGACAATTCTCTACCCCGGTCACTGGGCACTCTTTGGTGGACATCTTGAACCCGGTGAAACGACGGATACTGCGATCCGTCGAGAATTACTGGAAGAAATTGGCTATATCCCACCGTTACTGAGTCTATTTGGGCGCTACGAGGACACCAGAGTAATTCGTCATGTTTACCACGGTCGTATGACAACCGATTTGGAGTCACTGGTGTTGAATGAGGGGGCTGATATGGATTGGCTAACCCCTGAAGAGATTGGGCAGGGCGATCGCTATTCTCGCCGAACTCAGCAGGTGCGTCCTCTAGGAAAACCCCATCAGCAGATTTTGCTAGATTTCATGACAAAACAGGGACAGGCGCAGTAATGACTTTTTGTGCCCACGGCTTGCAGCCCAAGCTCATGGCTAAAACGGAAAGTAAGCGGACTAAAATGGGCATCCTAGCTTAGGGCGAGGTTTGAAGTTTCTATCTTCCCTATCGATTCTGTAGAACTTATTTCGGAAAGTTGTTAATTGTACTTGTAGTTTTTTTTACCAAGGCATAGAGTTCAACACTGATTGGGAGAGGTCCTTACCCCTTTTGGCAAATCGTCTATGGACATATGCCTTCAACAGTGCAAATCTCTGTAATCTAGTAAAGTCTTGCAATTTGATTCTCAGACAAGGCAACTGAAACCCAATGGAAGCTTCGATTCTGCTAGTAGGAGGGGATGACTTTTTATCAACCCTTCTGAATCGAATCCAAAACCTAGTCACCTGTACAGTTGAGGTTGCATCAAGTCCCAGTGAAGCGGTTCCGTTAATCCAGGCTCAACAGCCCGACTTGATTATCCTTCAGGGTAACCAACCGGGTAGTTTTGAGCTTTGTCACCAGATCAAGGAACAAACCAGACTTGCCTGGATTTACTGTATCGTTATGGACATTCCCTCCCAAATGCTAGGGGATCCCTGGCTAGAGCGCAACTGGGAGATGGAATCTCGCAGTGAAGCGCTGGAGAGTGGTGCAGATGCCTATCTGTGGCTTCCCCGCAATAATCCTAAAGGGAAACCACTGGAGCCAGAGGTACTGAAACAACAGAACCGTCTCCTCCAATCTCAGATTACATCTGGACTGCGCATGGTTAAAACGCATCGGGAGTTAATGCGCACAAATGATATCCTATCAGCGATCGCCCTCTCCGATCCCCTGACCGAACTTAACAACCGCCGTGCTCTGGATTGGGAACTGCCTCGCCAAGTGCAAAACGCCCGTACCCGCAACGAACCGCTCAGCCTGGTCATGCTGGATGTGGACTATTTCAAGAACATTAACGATACCTACGGTCATCCCGTGGGCGATCGCGCTTTGCAACTCATTTCCAGTCGCCTGCGTCACAACCTGCGGTTTCGAGACACCCTCTTCCGCTACGGGGGTGAAGAATTTGTCATCATCCTCAGTAATACAGATCAGCAAGAGGCTTTATTGGTTTCCCGCCGTCTCTGCCGCCTGATTGGCGATCAACCCTTCACCATTGATGAAAATTTAGATTTAAAGTTGACTATCAGCGCTGGCACCGCTTCCCTCAAACCCTCAGACGATACCAGAGGCAACCATCTCCTACAGCGGGCTGACCAAAACTTGCTGAAAGCAAAGGCAACCGGACGAAACCGGGTGGTCAGTTGCCTGGATAAACCGGAATAAGCGCCAGGAATTTTGAGTTATGAGGACACTCCCAACTCAAAATTCCTGGCACCATTTTCCATTACCCAACAGCAACCGGAGAATGTCCATTCGCCTTCACATCCTTAGAATGCCAGACCTGCCCATCCAGTGCCATCTGCTCAATCACACTGGCTAACCTGAGAGCTTTGAGGGCCTGTTCACCTCCTACAGAAGGCTGTTGCCCACCGCGCACGCAATTGACAAAATGCTCCAGTTCAGCATGCAAAGGCTCAATGTTGCTAGTGTAGACCTTCTCAATCAAGCCATCTTGGCGATACAACACCTGACCGTAATCCGTCATATAATTGGCGGTCGTTTGGCGATGGATCAAGATCTCATGGTTAAGGAAATCCGCTTCTGTGAGCGAGTTCTTGCAGTGGGCAGCAATGCGACGAATTTTGCGATGGGTCACTTTGCTGGAGGTTAGAGTTGCCACAATCCCATTTGCAAAGCCGAGAGTCGCCGTTACATAGTCTAAATATCCAGAGTCCGAAGCCCGACTACCGCTGGCGGTGAGCCTGACTACGGGAGACGCTGCTAATTCTAGAAGCAGATCGATGTCGTGGATCATCAAATCTAAAACGACCGAAACATCATTTGCCCGGTCAGAATAGGGACTCATGCGGTGAGCCTCTAATGCCAGGAGTTCCTCCGTTTTCAAAACCTTGCTGAGTTCCTGAAAGGCAGGGTTAAACCGCTCAATATGCCCCACCTGGAGAATGCATTGGGATTCTGCGGCAGCATTGACCAGAGACTCTGCCTCAGCAATGCTGGCGGCGATCGGCTTCTCAATTAACACATGCACCCCAGCCTGGAGGCAGTTCATCCCAACGGAATGATGCAGTTTTGTTGGTACCGCAACACAGACTGCGTCTACATGCTGGAGTAGATCCCGGTAATCTTCAAAAAACCGAACCCGATATTTACTGGCGGTATCAATTCCTCGCTCCACATTCACATCGGAAACACCAACCAGATCAACATCCTTCAACATACTGAGGATGCGGGTATGATGCTGCCCCATGTTACCAACCCCGATCACCCCAACCCGAATGGGGTCAGAATGATTGCGCTGCAAATAAGCGCTCGAAAACCCCAACGATAAACTATCCTGCACTCCCGTAATCTCCTCCACCACAGAGAATCAAACTGTTAGTAGCAAAATGCTACTTAACCACCCAGATGTTAGCATAGTGTCTCTATTTATGAAGAATTTCAAAGACACCTTTGAGTTCCCGAAACCAAGTTTTTTGGCGTTGCTGATTCTGAGCCTGAAAAGGCTGCTGAATGCTTGAGACCTCGTTACAATTCATCCTGTTTTTCAGCAATCCCAGTTTTTCTGTCAACAATTCTTTTTTAAGTTTTTGAACATCCCCGGTTTTGTAGGACATGGATGCTAAAAATGAGGGAATCCTTTTGTCATTGACTGCTTCACTTTTGTCATCTACTCCTGAATGGTCCAACGTTTAACCACTGGCAATGAAACGTGTTGTTCAGAAATGGCCTATGAACCTGAACTTGAAATATGGCGCGTTGAGCGTGCTGGGTACATTAGTCCTAAGTGGATTGGCGCTGAAGCCAATTTCAATCTCGATCGCCCGATCGCCCAAAGCCATGCCGGGTAATGAGTCAAAAATTTCTCAAGCGACGGCAGATGCGCGATCGCACCAGCGGCAGGAACAGACCCGTCAGATTCGTCCAGAAAACTATGACCTGAGCCGTTTTCCGGTTACGAACCAGCACGAAAAACACTGGCGCAATATCCTCTGGACAACGGCAGTGGTAGAACCCCAAGAGCCTTTTGTTGTAGAGGCGATCGACAAAATTTTGGAAATGATGCCCCGTTCTGGTTTGTCCAATGGGCAGATGCGCACGATCGATACTGCAACGAAAGTTGGCACCCAGCTTTATCTGCGTTATCCCAGTGTTTACGGACGGTTTGGGCAACGGTTTCTGCAAGCGGTTGAAAGCAGCCGTGATCCAGAATGGGTTGCGGCTTCCCTGTCAGCCCTGGCAAAAGGTGGCATGCCCCTCACACAAGTTCAAGGGCTGTCTGAACGGGTGAAGGCACGCTTTCCAGGTTGGAACAAAAATGTCCATCTCTATACAACGATTCGTGAGGTGGCAGAGTTGATTGCTCCCAGCACAATGCCGCCCTTGGGCGATTTGCTGAAGTGGGCGATCGCTCCTGGGCAACTGCATCTCTATGTCCTCTGCCGCTCGAATCGAGATGTTCTCTGTCAGGCAGTTTTAAAGGATAGGAACGGGCAGTTCCTGCGGCACGGAGATGGTAAACTCTGGTCTACTCCCCTGCTCTTACGTTCTATCCACGGCTTAAACTGGAACTTCGTCCGGGGTCAGACCCCCCAGGGGGTTTTTCGGGTTGAAGGAATTGTACCCCAACCCGATGACCTGTTTTTTCGCGCCTATGGTCGGTTTTCCCTGGTTAAGCTATTTGTGCCCTTCGAATCGGGTGCAAAGCAGTTTTTACCGGGTAAGCCCGGTACCTTTCAAGGCAGCTTAAGGGATTATCAGAACTTGCTTCCCTCCTCCTGGCGAAACTATTGGGCAATTCAACAAAGCTTTTGGGCGGGGAAAGTTGGGCGCAGTGAGTTTCGCATTCATGGCAGTGGCGAAGCCCCCGATTTCTTCAGCAATAAAGGCTCCAATCCAGAAAGCTTTAGCTGGAACCCCACGATTGGCTGCCTCTCTGCCCTGGAACTTTACAACGAGAAAGGACAGGTGGTAGACGCACACATGCCCAGGATCCTGGAGGCGTTACGAATGGTTGGTGGCAACAATTTTGCAGGCTACATGATCGTGGCTGAGGTGCCAGGGACTTCAGAGCAGCCGATTAGTCTGCAAGAAGTCGAAACTGCACTGCTTAAAGGTGCAGGGTCTATTAGTGCCAGCAGTCAATCGAAGTCTAACGCTAAAGCCAAGACGGCTGACAAAGCAAAATCTATTAAGATACAATCCACAGCCAAGCCAACACCTAAACCGGCCACAACCACACTAGATTTAAAGCCAATTGTGGATCAAAATTCCTCTAAAGAAGTGGGCAAATCGGTGCCCATTTCTCATCAATCGGTTGCACCTGACGTGACCTCTCAACCTGAAAATATCTCTGCCACAACTTCAAGCTCCAGTGAATTGGAGCTTGACGAACAGGTCACGCCTCTTCCGATCGCCTATTGAATAGGGAACTGGGTTCCATCCCACTTCTGGATTTCACAGAAATTAAGTCATCAGGTCTATTTCGTCCCGACCACCGACTACCTGCCCCCGGCTCTATTTTGAGGTTATTGATTGGCAATACTGGTCAGTTCTATTTGGTTCAGCCCTGAAGACTGGGTGACTTTAACCTTTCGACTGGTTCTAGCAACTTTAGTGGGGGGCATCATTGGCTTTAATCGTGAGATAACCGGCAAAGCAGCGGGACTGAGGACTCACATGTTGGTTAGCTTGGGAGCTGCTCTCTTTGTCATCATTACCCTGACGGCTGGATCGCCCACGCCGGATGCGGTCAGTCGTGCGGTGCAGGGTGTCGCTACGGGCGTTGGCTTTTTGGGAGCAGGCGAAATTATTCAGCTATCCCAACTGTCGGGAGATAAACCCAAAATTAAAGGACTGACCTCAGCCGCCTCCATTTGGGCAACAGCGGCATTAGGCATGGTTGCTGCCTGCGGGTTGTGGCAGATTAGCATCATTGGCACTCTATTGGTTTTGCTGACTCTCAGTGGCGTAAAGGGGCTGGAGCACCTTGTCCCACCTAGACGGAATGGTGATGAACGATAAAGGAGGGTTTAGAAATTCCATAAAAACATGGGATTTCCTGGCGAAAGACCGGCTAGAGCCGCTGTGGACCGGGGTGCTATGGCTGGCGGCAATGGTGCTTTTTACCCTTAACCTGGGTGGGGTGCCGCTGCGAGACTGGGATGAGGGAACGGTTGCCCAGGTTGCCCGCGAAATCTATCGGGCAGTTCCCGGATCAATGACCTGGTTACACCCAACCATTTTTGGCGCTCCCTATCTCAATAAACCACCTCTACTTCACTGGTTAATTGCCCTGACCTATCACATCGGCGGTGTCAGCGAATGGACAACCCGACTGCCGGGGGCAATTCTAACGGCTATCTCAGTTCCCTTACTCTATGGTGTAGGGCGTGAACTGTTTCCCCGTCGGACTCCAGCGGTATTTGCTGCCCTGGTTTACCTGACCCTACTACCCGTTGTGCGGCATGGACGACTGGCAATGCTGGATGGGGCAAGCCTTTGCTTCTTTCTGTTACTGATTTTTTGTGTATTGCGAACCCGGCGAGACCTGCGCTGGGGATTGGGAGCAGGCATTGCCTTTGGGCTGCTTTGCCTGACGAAGGGAATTTTGGCATTGTTGCTGGGATCGATCGCCGTTGTCTTTATTCTGCTTGATACGCCGCGCTTACTGACCTCTGGCTACGTCTGGGGCGGACTGTTGTTGGGAAGTTTACCCGTCTTTGCCTGGTATGGGGCACAGTGGCAACACTACGGCGACCAATTTATCAGTATTACTCTGATGAGTCAGGCTTTTAACCGGATCTGGGTTACCGTCGAAAAAAATACGGGTCCCCCCTGGTATTACCTGCTAGAAATTTTAAAGTACAGTCTACCCTGGCTTTTGTTTCTACCCTGGGGGTTCCGGTTAGTTTGGGAAAACCGCAGTCTCGGTTGGGCAAAGTTGGTCATGGTGTGGGCTGCCATTTTCCTGGGAGCTATCTCGCTGATGAAGACGAAACTACCCTGGTATGTGTTGCCTGTTTACCCAGCACTGGCACTGGTTGTGGGGGCGTTACTGGGAGAAATCTGGAATAGCTCTGATGTCATTGGGATTCGGCAGATAGGTCGGCGTTACCCTAAGCTTTGGGTCGGTTTGCTGGGCCTGGTGGCGATCGCCGGTTGGGCGGGCAGTTTTTACTTCAGTCGCGTCGGGTTAGAACCCAAACCCCACCTGCAACTGATCTTGACCCTGGTGGCGCTTACCTTCACAGCCGCCACAATTTTGGTGGCTCGACGGGACTCCCAGTTTATCCTGGTGCTGATCTGGGGATCGTACCTTTCTCTATTGTTGCTGATGCTTTCACCCGACTGGGTCTGGGAACTGAATGAACAGTATCCAGTCAAGCCAGTCGCTGCAATGATCCAGCAAGGCACTCCACCCGGTCAGGTCGTGATGACAACCTTTGCCGATACTCGTCCATCGCTTGATTTTTATAGCGATCGCCAGGTAATTCCCGCATCCGATCAAACCATCAAAGAGCGCTGGGAAAAACCTTCCCAGGAATACTTGCTCACCGATGCGTTCAAACTGAAACAGTTGGGCTTGAACCTCGCTAGCCAAGCTGAAGCAGGGGACTGGATTTTAGTGTCCAACCATGCCGTTGAAAATTGAGAGGTGGGAATACAAAGATTTTCGCTAAAGACTATACCCAAGCCAGCGTAGGATGGGCAAAGCGTGTGTACCCATCGCCAAACGTTAAAGCGGATGGGCAAAGGGCTTTGCCCGTGCCCATCCTACAGTTATGGGTGGTTTCTTTCCTGGAAAACGCCTCAAGAGTGAAGCAGTAAAGCTTTCAACTCAAAACTCTCAATTCAACCCCTCGAAACTTTACTCAACTGATTTGCCGCAGTTCCACCAACCGACATCAAAGATTCCAGTAGAAAATCGATCGCAGCATGGGCAGCGGGCAAATGGCTACTCAGAATAAAGTCTGGGTTGAGTTGGTGAATGGACTGAACGACCCGCTCGAACTTTGCTTCATCCACCAGACTGAGCCAGGGCGCATCGACCCGGGACCAGGTAATCAGCCCTTCCTTTAGCTCCGATGGATGAATAGCTTCTGCCGTTTCAGCCGGTTGGGTTATAAGTGCCCCAAAACAATCGGCACTATATAGCACCTGGGTGCTGGGATCAAAGATCCCAATGGTTTCTGGGGCATCGAAACAGGGAGGAGTGACTGCCAGTAATTGGCGATCGCCCACATCCAGGTAGCCACCCACTTCAATTAAACGCACGGATGGAATGGGTAATTGACTCAGCCCCAGTTTTCCCGCACCCAAAAAGGTGGTAACGACTTGAGCATTGGGTGCTTTTGCGAGAACGGTTCTGAGATTGCCAATGTGGTCTGGATCGGTATGGGTTACCCAAATCCAGCGAATCGCCTCTAAATCCACGATTGAACTCAGGCAATCCATAAATTCAGGTTCAAGTGCCGCCAAACCTGTATCAACTAAAACGGGTTGCTCTGCCTCAATCACAAAGGCATTGACGGGTAACACTCCCATTCCCGGAACAGGTAAATAGGAAGTAATAGATTGAGTACCGGGTGCGACCAAGTGTGCCCCTAACAGCATGGGACGTTCCATAGATTTCCTCATGAAAAGAACGACAACCTAACATCGATGCAGATCATTTGGATAAACACACTTGTACACTGAATATTAGTATAGGCGGCAGGATCTCGATTTGTCAACAATTGAGTGAACACATATGGTTGGTGAAATGAAAAGGCGAAAGTATGCGCTGAAACAGCGGGCTGTACAGCAGGAGCAAACCCGCGATCGCATTATCCAGGCAATGATTGCACTCCATGAAGAACTGGGTCCCAGAAACACAACCATCAGCGCGATCGCGGAACGGGCAGAGGTGCAACGGCTGACGGTCTATCGTCACTTTCCTGATGAACGCAGCCTTCTATCTGCCTGCTCATCTCAATGGATCACACTCTACCCACCCCCAGACATTTCCCAGTGGGCTGAGCTAGAAGACCCTGGCAGGCGGTGCCAGGTTGCTTTATTGGAGCTATATCGCTATTACCGTCGAACCCAGCGTATGTGGACAAAGGTCTACCGTGACCTGAACGATGTACCGGCTCTCCAGGAAGTGATGCAGGGATTTAATGCTTACCTCCATCAGGCTCAACACTTGCTATTGAAAGGCTGGAACTCTGATTTAGATTTCAGCCTGCCATTACGAGCCACGATCGCCCACTGTATCCATTTCTCAACCTGGCGATCGCTAAGCCAGCAAGACTTAACCGATGAGGAAATAGCTGTTTTAGCAAAACAGTGGATAGTGAGTAGTGCATCCCCCACGCTATAAAAAAATTGGTCAGCATCAAATTACAGCAGCTTTCAGACGAGTGCCAGAAGCGCACTCAAATGATGCAATCGGCAAAACTGGTTTTGAGCTATTTTTCCCTTGTCTTTATGCCTTATTCAGGAACTCCCCCAACCCTCTGCACGCCCTGCCACTCCAGAGTGTCTCCCACTTTTTCACCCGTGTGATAGGCAGCCAGCAAAACTTCGCTGGTCTTGCCCCAAGCGATCGCCCCTGTCCGGTCAATCCCAATGGCACCCAGATCGCGCCCGTTTTCCTGTGCCTCTTGAAAGGAACGCTCAAATGCCGCCTGTAAGGGTAATCCATCCGCCACCCGAATCACAATCTTGGGTGCCAGACACTCATCAATAATATCTTCCCCAATGCCGGTGCAACTCACCGCGGCTTGGGACATGGCGTAATTGCCAGCAGGCATCGCCGAGTCGCTCACCCGCCCGATTCGTTCAAACCCTTTACCGCCGGTTGACGTGCCCACTGCGATTCGCCCTTCGCCATCCAAGATGACCACCCCGATGGTGCCCCGTCCCGCATTGTCTTCCACCAGTTCACGCTCGGCAACCACACCCGCCATATCTTTGGTAAAGTTACCCGCCCGCTCCAGCATCCATTCCTGAAGCCGAATTTCGGTCATTGGGTCGTAGATGGGAAGTTGTAACTCGCGCACCAGTTCGGCGGATCCCTGATCGGAAAGGACGCGATCGTCCGAGTTTTGTAGGGTTAGTGCCAACTCAATCGGATTCTTCACACGGGAAACATTGATCACACCGCTAAACCGTTGAGCGGTCCCATCCATCAGAGACGCACTCATCCGGATATGCCCATCTGATTGAAGTACAGAACCAGTTCCGGCATTGAAGCAAGGATCGTCTTCTAGCCGTTGACATCCCTGTACCACCGCCTCCCTGGCAGTGGCTCCTGCCAGCAGCATGGCATAGACTTCTTCAATCACAGCATAAAGGGATTTGCGAACAGCACTAATCCCTCCTTTCAGGGAACTACCTGCCCCACCATGAATAATTAGTTTGGGTTGCACCCGGTTTACGGTCATTGCTCAGTGTCCTTGTAGGTAATGGTGGTGCTGAATAGCAGTATGAATTGGAACGAAGTTTCAATTCATACAACTCCCAATTCATACCCAAAATCAGCAACGTCTGTAGGTAATCGATTATAGGAGTTGGTCATGGGTCTGGGGCAATCGGAAATGGGCAATCGGAAATGGGTAAACCTCTACCCCTCTGCCCTATCATCTTTATTGCCCTTTCGCCTGAGATCGCCGACGGCGACAGCGTTCTGAGCAGTACTTCACGTCATCCCAACAATCCTCCCACTTTTTACGCCATGTAAAGGGGCGATCGCAAACAGGACAAATTTTCGCAGGTAAATCAGATTTAGAGCGAACACGTCCCATGATATAGAGGAAGGGGAAGGAGGATGGTGGAGTAAATAGGGTGCCGACACCCATTTCCGGACTTCCCACATCATAAAACTTAACAACTGCAAAATGGTTGAAACCCCGTTAGCGAATATCCGCATTGTTCTGGTAGAACCGGCAGGACCGTTGAATGTCGGGGCGATCGCCCGTGTTATGAAAAACATGGGTCTAAGCCACCTGGTGCTGGTGATCCCCCATTGTGACCACCTGGGGGATGAGGCACGGCAGATGGCGGTTCATGCGGGCGGGGTGCTGGAAGAGGCGCAGATTGTTGCTTCGTTGCCGGAGGGATTGGGTGGGTGCCAGTGGGCGATCGCGACGACTGCCCGTTCTCGTACATTCCCGATTACCCTGGAGCAGCCTAAAACCGCTTTGCCCTGGCTGCTAGACGTTGCCCAACAGGGAAATGCCGCACTCATCTTTGGTCCTGAAGACCGGGGCTTAAACAATATTGAATTGAACTATGCCCAGCGGTTTCTCTCCATTCCTTCCAACCCTGATTATCCCTCGCTGAATCTGGCGCAGGCTGTGGCAATTTGCTGTTACGAGTTGTACCAGGAGGCGTTGGTGAGAAGGCAGAAACCGGACTGCCCCGATTTGCAACCTGAACGTCGCACGGTTCCGACAATGGTTGAACCGCCGACCCAACAATTGTTGGATCCCTACCTGATGACGGGAGCCAGGAATCAGTCTGTGCCCCCGCCTGCCGCGTTTGAGGCTCTTGAGGCATATTATCAACAGCTAGAAACCTTGCTGCTCAAAATTGGTTATCTCTATCCCCATACAACAAGCAGCCGGATGCAGAAATTTCGCCAGTTATTTAACCGGGCATTGCCATCTAGCATAGAGGTAGCCATGTTGCGGGGAGTATTAAGTCAGGTTGAGTGGGCAATTCAAAACCTGCACCAACCCACCAATCGTGATTCGCTGTAAAGATCATTCGGCAAGTAGACTTTTTTCTGATAATGTGTCCGTTAGCTCTGAGTCGGAGTGCCATTATGTCGGAGTCGGGCGACCAGTCGCACAAATCACGTAGCAATCGTTCTGTTGAATCGCAGCGGTTCTCAAAGTCAGGGGTGTTGCCCCGTGAGTCCCCGCCTCATCGCCAGGGGCGAAGCGATCCACAGCGGAACGAGCAGAGCCGGATAGGAGGCTCTGGCTCCAGAGATAGTGCTTCTAAGCAAGACTCTATTACCCTTTGGCAGCGCTTGTTTGGGCAGGGTTCCCAACGCTCCCGCAAAGCATCTTCACGGCAAGCAGCCGCCAATGGAACTGGCGGTGGTCAGCGATCGCTGTCGCATAGCGTCAGGGATGATCTGGAGCTATCCCGCGATCGCTTTCGTTCCCTGCGGATTGACCGGGATCGGGGATCTGATTCAGTAGACAGGCGCATGGGATCTGCGTCGTTGGACAACGGACGACAGGTTTCGACTTGGCGATCGCGTCCAGATCCAGCCCCCTCTCGTCAAAATGGGATTACTCAGTTTCCAGTTCGCGATCGCCAGGTTGCTCAATCAGCCGATTCTCCTGAAACCTGGCGTGGAAATGGACATCGAGAGCGGAGTCTGCGGTCTGCTGCAAAGGAGTCCAATGCTCGTCCTTTAAGTCCGGTTCAACCATCCACCCCAATGGGAGAGCAAGATGCATCCAGATTAGCGACGTTGCGGGGGCAACGCAGATCGGGGGCGGTGATGCCGATCGCGAATTCGGGCACGACACAGGCCAACCCTTTAGTGGCAGAAGCTTCTAAAAACCGGCGGGTTGGGCGATCGCGGCAACGCAACGGTTCCCCTTCGGCTCCCAAACGCCGCTCACGGGCATTTGCAGCGATGTTATATACGACGCGCCTGCTGATCTTGAGTGTTGGCGTGGGGGTACTGGCAGGAACCATCCTATCCGTGTGGGATCCGGCAAATCGGTCATTGACTTCCCAGCAACCCGTTAAGCAAGCAGGTGTAGGAGCAAACACCAGTCAGGAGCAAGCATCTGTCACAGCGTCGCTGGCTCACATGACGCAGTCGGGACAGGAAATGTCAGCCCTTAAAAACGCGATGCAAGCGTTAATCATGAAAAATACCCAGATGACCCCAGGGATATTTGTCATGGATTTGGACACCAATAACTATGTAGATGTGAACGGAGGAGCTGTTTTTGCCTCTGCCAGTACGATTAAGGTGCCCATCCTGGTGGCATTCTTTCAGGAGGTGGATGCGGGAAAAATTCGTCTGGATGAGCCATTAGTTTTGCAGAAAGAACTGATTGGGAGCGGCTCTGGTGACATGCAATATGCCACACCAGGGACAAAGTATTCCGCGCTGGAAGTGGCAACCAAGATGATTACTATCAGCGACAACACCGCGACCAACCTGATCATTGCTCGGTTAGGGGGGATACGTGCCCTGAACCAGCGCTTCAAAACCTGGGGTTTGAATGCAACGGTACTCAACAATTTGCTGCCCGATCTGGAAGGAACGAATACTACAACGCCTAAAGAACTTTCCTTCCTGATGAACCGCCTTAGCCAGGGAGAGCTGGTGTCCATGCGATCTCGCGATCGCATCCTCGACATTATGCGGCGCACGGAGAACAACAGCCAACTGGGACCGGGTTTGGGGGCGGGCGCATCGATTGCTCACAAAACTGGGGACATTGGCAGTTTAATCGGCGACACGGGCTTGATCGATTTACCCAACGGTAAGCGTTATTTGATAACTGTTCTGGTCAAGCGTTCCCACAATGATGACCGGGCATATGACTTTGTCAGCCAATTTTCTCGGCTTGCCTACCTCTACTTCACCCGCCCCCCCGCGGCTGCCAAAAATCCCCCTGCCAGTGCGTCTCCTACGACTCCAACCGGGCAGCCTTCTCCCGCTGGGAACAGCAATCAGGAAAATTCTGGCGATTCTGCCGCAGATTCCACTCAGGGGTAAGGGTTGGTTCCAGGATTGTTACTGACCCGATGGACAAATAGGCGCAATCCCGCCATCACTGATAAAGGCTTGGGCTATAATTTCGCTCCCTCAGCCGCCCCCGGTAGGGAGATTACTGTCGGTAGAGGCTACAATAGAGCAGCATTGCTCGTTGTAAGAATGGGAGCCTATGGTCACTGCTGCCCCAGTAAAAACCCAGTATGAAGCGGTTATTGGTCTGGAAACCCACGTTCAACTGAAGACGGAAACGAAGATTTTCTGCAACTGCGCCACTACCTTTGGCGGAACCCCGAATACGCAGGTATGCCCGGTGTGTATGGGAATGCCGGGAGTTCTGCCCGTGTTGAATCAGAAAGTTTTGGAATATGCGGTAAAGGCAGGTTTAGCCCTCAACTGTGAGATTGCTCCCTATAGCAAGTTTGACCGCAAACAGTACTTTTACCCCGATCTGCCGAAGGATTATCAAATTTCCCAGTACGACCTGCCGATCGCCGAGCACGGTTGGCTCGAAATTGAACTGGTCAACAAAGAAACCGGCGAAGCTAGTCGCAAGCGAATTGGCATCACTCGCCTGCACATGGAAGAGGATGCTGGAAAGCTCGTTCATGGAGGCAGCGATCGCCTCGCGGGTTCTACCTACTCGTTGGTAGATTTCAACCGCACTGGTGTGCCGCTGGCAGAAATCGTGTCAGAGCCAGATATGCGCTCCGGGCAGGAAGCCGCTGAGTATGCCCAGGAACTACGGCGCATCCTGCGCTACCTCGGAGTCAGCGATGGCAACATGCAGGAAGGCTCCCTCCGCTGCGATGTCAACATTTCAGTCCGTCCCGTAGGACAGCAGGAATTTGGCACCAAGGTCGAAATCAAGAACATGAACTCCTTCAATGCCATTCAGCGGGCAATCGAGTACGAAATTGAGCGGCAAATTGAGGCGATCGAGACAGGAGAGCGCATCGTTCAAGAAACACGCCTGTGGGAAGAAAACTCTCAGCGCACGGTTAGTATGCGGACGAAGGAAGGCTCCAGCGACTACCGTTACTTCCCGGAACCCGACCTGGGACCCATTGAAGTTTCTCAGACACAACTGAAGGGGTGGACCGCTGAATTACCAGAGTTACCCTACCAGAAGCGGCAGCGCTACGAGAGCGAGTCGGGCTTGTCTGCCTACGATGCACGGGTGCTGACTGACGACCGGGCAATGGCAGAGTACTTTGAGGCAACCATTACCGCTGGTGCTCCTGCTAAACTAGCTGCCAATTGGTTGATGGGAGACATTAGCGCTTACTTAAACAACAACAGCGATGTCAGCATTGCAACCCTGCCACTCAAACCGCAGGAACTGGCTGAACTGACCACTCTGATTGAAAGTGGGACGATTAGCAACAAGATTGGTAAAGACATTTTGCCAGAACTCTTAGAAAAAGGCGGCTCCCCCAAACAACTGATCGAAAGCAAGGGGCTGATCCAGATTTCTGACACGGGTGTGATTGAAACTGCCATTGATGAAGTTTTAGCCGCCCATCCCAAAGAACTGGAACAGTACCGCAATGGCAAGACAAAAATGCTGGGTTTCTTCGTTGGACAGGTGATGAAGAAGACCGGGGGACGTGCCGATCCAAAACTGACCAATCAGCTACTCGCCAAAAAGCTTAATGAGTAGTGCTTTCAAAATTTTTCACAGGGGCAACCCCCAATACTGAGTATCGGATATTGGGTACCGGCTGTCGGGCATGGCAGAGTCCGTTGACCTGTAAGTACCTTTAATTTGAAGGAATGGACATGGGGATCAAATCCGCAATCCTTTGTAAAGTGCGTCCATCCTTTTCCGTTTGTCCGCAAAGCCGAGCAATTTCCCCTGGGATTGCTTCCGAGGAAGTGAGGGGCTTCACCCCCCACCCCTTAAATGTGTTTCCCATGTAAAATTTTAATCAAAAAATCTTAGGGGGTGTTACCCCCCGCCCTTCAAGTGGCATACTGTGGTAAGTAGATGCACCCTGATGATAGGGGGAGGCGCTCAGGCGACTCTCCCTTTTTTCTTCGCTCAGGGCCAGTCTTCATCCTTCCGCTTTCATCCTTCATCCTTCCCTAATAACCCTGCTATAATCGCCTGGATTGTTGATGAAGAGGCGTTAGCATGACAGACTGGCAGGAGATTTCCGGTGGCATTACGGCTCCCAAAGGATACCGGGCAACGGGAATGGCAGCGGGGTTGAAGCCTTCAGGGTTGCCAGACCTGGCATTGATTGTGTCGGATGTGGAAGCGATCGCGGCGGGTGTGTTTACCACCAGTCAAGTTCGTGCCGCCTGTGTGGATTACTGCCGACAACGGCTTCAGGCTAAACAAAGTGCCCGGGCGATTCTCTGCAACGCTGGTCAGGCAAATGCTGCCACGGGCACCCACGGTTGGGAAGATGCTTTGGACAGTGCCCAGTCCCTCAGTCAGTTGCTCAACATTTCCCCTGAATCCATTCTGCTAGCCTCGACAGGAGTGATTGGACAGCGGATTAAGCTGGACAAACTCAAAGCTGCCCTACCCCAATTGATTGCTTCCCTTTCGGAAACGGGGTCTGAGACTACGGCTAAAGCCATTATGACCACCGATCTGGTACCGAAAGCGATCGCTCTGGAAACCGTCCTGCATGACCGACCTGTGAGAATTGGTGGCATTGCCAAAGGCTCTGGGATGATTCACCCAAACATGGCAACCATGCTGGCATTTGTCACCTGTGACGCGGCGGTTTCTCCCCACCTCTGGCAGCAAATGTTAAGCCGTGCCGCTGACCTCAGCTTTAACCAGATCACAGTAGATGGCGACACCAGCACGAATGATTCCCTGTTTGCCCTGGCAAATGGCGAGTCTCGCACGCCCGCCATTACCGAACCGGGAGCCGATGCCGACAAGTTAGAGGCAATGCTGACCGAGGTTTGCATTTACCTGGCAAAGGCGATCGCCCGTGATGGCGAAGGCGCAACCTGCTTACTGGAAGTTCAGGTTTCTGGTGCTGCGGATGACGAAGCCGCTCGCCAGGTCGCCCGCACTATCGCCGGGTCTTCCCTGGTTAAATCCGCCATCTTTGGGCGTGATCCCAACTGGGGCAGAATTGCGGGAGCCGCGGGACGGGCAGGGGTTGCGTTTGACCAGAACGACTTACAAATCAAGCTTGGTCATTTTTTGATGATGCAGAATGGACAACCTCAACCGTTTGATCGCATGGCTGCCAACGCTTACCTGAAACAGGTGGCGGAAGGCGCTTATTTAAAAGAAGACACGGTTCTGATGACCGTCAGCATTGGTCATGGTTCTGGCTTTGGCACTGCCTGGGGCTGCGACCTCAGCTACGATTACGTCAAGATCAATGCGGAATACACCACTTAAGCATTGAAATAGCCCTCAACTTTGGAGCAGAGATCCGAAACTCACGTTCATAATTTGTGGGCAAATTTGGGGAGCGTCACCTGTGCAGGTGTTGGGTGACGTGCCTCAACCGACCTTACACAGGTTTTATTTTGATGAGTCCCACCTAATTAGTTGTTTCTACAAGTCTATGCAAGGTCTATTGTTGCCGATCTGATGGTTCATTTTTGTTGAATTGGAATTTCAATGACAAATTCGGTCCCCTGTCCCGGTAATGACTGGCAGTAGAGTTTTCCCCCATGCTTCTCTACTACGATTTCGTAGCTAATCGACAGTCCCAAGCCGGTTCCTTTACCCACAGGCTTTGTTGTAAAGAAAGGGTCAAACAACTTGGTTTTTACGGCTTCGCTGATTCCTGGACCATTGTCAGCGATGCGAACGGCAATCCATTGATCACCAATGGTTTCCGTAGTAATTTGAATTTTACCCGGTTGGTGGGTGGGGTTGGTGGGGGATTGTTGCTGGTTGTATTCTTCTAACGCATCTACGGCATTCGATAGAATATTCATGAACACCTGGTTGAGTTGCCCCGCATAACATTCAATTAGCGGCAATTGACCGTAATCTCTAAAAATTTCGATCGCCGCCTGTTCCGGTTTAGCCTTCAATCGATGATGCAGAATTGTGAGTGTACTATCAATTCCCTCATGGATATCGATTGCCTTGGCATGAGACTCATCCAACCGAGAGAAGATTCGCATCGATTTGACAATTTCATGAATGCGCTGTGCGCCCAAAGTCATTGAGTTGAACAGCTTGCGCAGGTCATCCTCAATGAAATCAAGATCGATCGCTTCCTGTTCTGCCTGAATGCGAGGGGTAGGATTTGGATACTCCGTTTGGTACAGATTTAGCAATCCCATGACATCTTCAATATAATCTTTGGCATGGGTGAGGTTGCCATAAATAAAATTCACCGGGTTATTAATTTCATGGGCAATCCCAGCCGCCATCTGCCCCAAACCAGACATTTTTTCGCACTGAACTAGTTGGAGTTGCGCTTGCTGCAAGGTGCTATAAGCCTGAGTCACTTCTGCAACTTTTTGTTCTAACTGCGTATTCTTCTGTTCCAGTTTCTTTGACAGTTCAAACAGCTTTAAGTGCAATTTAACCCGCGCCAGGACTTCCTCCTGCTGAAACGGTTTGGTGATGTAGTCTACCGCCCCAAGCTGAAATCCTTCAACCTTGTTGGTGGTATCAGAGAGGGCGGTCATGAAGATGACTGGAATATCTTTGGTTTCGGGATTGGCTTTGAGCTGGCAACAAGTTTCAAATCCGTCGATTTCCGGCATCATCACATCCAGCAAAATCAGATTGGGTAAAGCATATTTGACCCGTTCCAGCGCAATTTTGCCCGATTGTGCCACCCAAACTTCTAGACCTGCTTGATCGAGCGTGTCAGACAAAACACCCAAATTCGCAGGATTATCATCAACGATGAGAACAGTTGCATTCTGATCAACAGATGGATTCATAGTACTTACATGTGACTTGATAGTTCTTAGCTATGTCCTGAGTGAATGGACTTCACTGAAAGGATTGGATGAGTGCCAGAATTTCCTGGTCTTGAAATGTCTTTGCCAGTTGATGGAGCTTGTTTGCAAAGGAACTATATTTTTGATCTGCCTGCTCCAGTAAAGCGACCTGTTTGGCGATGCCTTTGAAATTTCCTTTCATGGCTAACTCATGTAGAATTGCCAACTCCGTAGCCGGAGGAGCAATCAACTCAGTACCCTCTGTGATTGGTTGGGGCAGTGGTTTTGGCTCTTCGTAGATCCATTCCAATTGCAGGTGCTTTTGTAATTTCTGAAGTAAGTCTGCTGCCAGTACGGGCTTGGGCAGGAAGTCATTGCCTCCCGCTTCGATACTACGGTACTGATCGGCTTCAAACACACTGGCAGATGAAACGATCACAACCAGATGTTTCAATGCTTCTGTTGTTCGAATTCGATTGATTAATTCAAAACCATCAATGGCTGGCATTAGTAGATCAGTGATGACGAGATCCGGATGAAACTCTAGAATCTTTTGCCAGGCTTCATTACCATCCATTGCCTCGAATACTTCGAACCCAATGGGAGCAAGCAGATTAGAGATGATTGATCGGTTTTCCCATTTGTCATCAACCACTAGAATTTTGGGTTGACGATCCTTAATGCCAACAATTTGTCCATGGCGATCGATCTGACCCGTTTTTACCCATTCATCTGCCTGGGTGAGTTCCACGTCAAACCAGAAGATACTGCCCACATCAACTTCACTTTGAACCTGAATGGTGCCTCCCATCAATTCCACAATCTCCTGGCTAATTGCCAGCCCCAGCCCTGTTCCCTCAGCCTGTCGTTTTGCATCACTCACCTGCTCAAAAGGTTGGAAGATGACCTGAAGTTTTTCCGGGGGAATGCCAATACCCGTATCGCGTACTTCAAACCGAATTCTTCCCTCGCTGGCAAAGCTGATGGTAAAGGTGACACTACCAGCATCCGTAAATTTAATCGCATTGGTGAGAAGATTAATCAGCACTTGCCGCAGGCGCTTTTCATCCGCCCGAATGCCCATTGGCAATTCAGGAGCCGATTCATACCGGAATTGAATGCCCTTCAGTTCGGCACGAACCCGACACATTTCAGCCACCCCTTGTAGAAATGCTGGAAGATGGAAATCGGTGGGCAACAGTTCTACTTTCCGCGCTTCAATTTTGGACAGATCCAGAATGTCATTGATTAAGGTCAGCAAATGCGTACCGCACTGGTGAATCACCTCAATCCGCGATCGATCTTCTTCACTTAAGCTTTTTGCCCGTTGAAGAATTTGAGCGTAGCCAATGACACCATTGAGTGGAGTCCGCAACTCGTGACTCATGTTTGCCAGAAATTCACTCTTAGCGCGATTTGCAGCTTCTGCGGCTTCTTTAGCCTGTTCAAGTGCGATCTCCGCTTGTTTGCGCTCTGTAATGTCGGTTGAGATCCCGCATAGCGCATAGGGAGAACCCTCGGTCGTCAGCAGAGGAAATTTGAGGGAGAGATAGGTATGTAGCCCATCATCATGGGGGGCAATTTCTTCCCACTGCATCGCCTTTCCGGCTGCTAACACCGCTCGATCGTTGGCATCAAAGATGTCTGCCAGTTCTTGATCAAATAGCTCATTGTTCTGCTTCCCAACAATTTCAGCTTTGCTGATGTGAAACAACGATTCAAATTGACGATTGACGGTAATAAATTGTCCTTGCACATCTTTGAGATAGATGACGGCGGGCGAGTTATCCAAAATAGCTTGTAGACGCTCTTCACTTTGACGTAATGCGAGTTCGGTTTTTTTGCGATCGTCAATGTTTTGGATAATGCCCTGAAACCCGACTACTTTTCCCAGTTCATTCTTTACAGGAGAGACATTACTGGATGCCCAGAACCAACTACCGCCTTTACGCTGATGCTGAAACTCAAATCCACTCTGTTGCTCACCGGTATCTACAACCCGCCGCAGAAATGCCAGACAGTCTGCGAGTTGATCGGGATGAACCAGGGGTGCAAATGATTGACCTGAGAACTCTGAGGGATCGAATCCCGCCATTTGTTTGAGGCTGGGCGAAATGTAAGTTAGCGTTCCCTCCAGTGTGGAAGACCAGATCAGATCGGTGGCATTTTCGACTAAATAGCGGAACTTGGCTTCACTATTGGCAAGCGCGGTTTCAGCCTGCTGGCGATCGCGTAACGCGGCTTTCTGCTTACTGATATCCCGGGCAATTTTCGAGAATCCTATGATTGCACCCGTTTTATTTCTAAGTGGCGAAACGGTGAGCGAAATATCAACCAGGGTGCCATCCTTCCGTTTGCGGAGTGTCTCAAAATGCTCAATTCGTTCTCCCCGTTTGAGTTTCTCCAGAATTTGGGGTTCTTCGTTCAAACGGTCAGGTGGAATCAGTAGAAAGATAGGCTGACCAATCGCTTCCGCTGGCGTATAACCAAATAATCTTTCTGCCCCCGCATTCCAGCTAGAGATTATCCCATCCAGGGTTTTGCTAATAATCGCATCTTCCGATGATTCCACAATGGCAGCTAACTGGAACAATGCCGTTTCAGCTTGTTTGCGATCGTGAATATCGGTACAGGTTCCGATCCACTCACAGATATTGCCATTGTTGTCTAAAACGGGAACTCCCCGCACCCAAAAGTAGCGGTAATCGCCTTCAACTGATTGAAGACGGTATTCAGTTTCGTATAGACTCTTGCACTCAACTGCCTGTGTCCATAGGTGAGCAGACTTTTCCCGGTCATCAGGGTGAACCGCATTTAACCAGCCCAAACCCTGGTACTCTTCAAAGGTTTGCCCAGTATAAGCTCTCCAACTGGGAGAATCTTCCAGTACTTGACCATGTGCATGGGTTGACCAAACAATTTGAGACGTTGCCGTGATCAGAGAGCGAAACCGCTCTTCACTTTTCCGTTGTTCTTCTGCCTGTTGCCGCCGGGTGTCTATTTTGCCTAATACTCTTGCATTTCTCCAGATCACAACAGCAAACACGATGATGCTGAACACAGCAGAGAGCGATAAACCCACTGCACCACTGTAAAGTTGAGCACGGTAGCCTGCCAGGATCAGTCCACTCAGAATAGGAGGTACTCCAAACACGGTTAGAAGTAACCGCCTTGCCATCAGACCACCTGCATGTTGACTGGTAATTGTGCCCATGATCCCCTGCTCTGGATGGAGGCAGAGGATCCCCACACAGAGAATGAGGAATGCGATCGCTGTATGGACTGCCATCTTGGTGTATGAGCCAAAGCCATAAAACTCTTGAATGTTGTAGAGGTAGCCAAGCAAACCCAGGAAGGCAATGAAAAATGCAATCACAGTAAATACCTGGATGCCAGCTTGAGGCGATCGCGGTTTGCTTAACAGGACTAGCGCAGACGCAAGTAACACAAAATTTAGGGCTGTGTTAACCGCCATCCGACCGGGATCAGAGGTCCCTACGGCTGCTGCGGACTCCTTAAACAAAAGCTGATCAATTCCCAGGTTGATCCCAAAGCCGTACTGAACCAAGGTGAGTAACCCAATACCGAGCGCGATCGCAGCCAAGCCCTGAGCATAACGGGTGGATCGGCGCATGGGTTTACACAGTTGTTGCAGAGCGCTGCCACATAATATGAAGCAGATTGCAGTATTCGCTTTCATCGTTACCCACACTGGCAGGATGCTCTTTAATGCCGGGACATCAAACACCCAGCCAAGGATGACAACCCCACCAATCAACATCACAAGGACACTTGCGCCCTTCGCGAACAATTTCAGAAATCTGGGCAAATTGATATTCTCAACTGCGCTGCTACCGGCGAAAAGGCTATCCACGAGGCTTCTCCAGTCTTCGTTAGCTCGTACTTGGGTGCGTATATGGCTTTTGCAAACACTTCCCTGGGAAGGGCGATCGCGTCTCTGTTTAAGCGTTATAGGCAGGAATGGCTGACCGATCGGTGATCTTGCCCCTTCGCTTGAAAACTCAAACCTCTATCCCAAAAAATACTTAAATGAAAAATAGTAAATAATTAAATGAATCTCTTTGCTTGCTTCACTAAACAGAGTTCCCAGGCAAACAGCAAAGGAAACATATCTTAAAAAAAATGCTGAGTTTTAATGACATTTAATCTTCGACAAGAAATATATCTGTTTCAGCTTTTAGCCTGGAATTGCTCTCAAGGTAGCCTGTATCAGGCTATACGGAATATCAGGGCAACTCATTAACCTCACGTTAATCTTGAAGAAATATATTTAATTCGGATAACGATTTATAGAAATCTTGCTAAAAATTTTATAGAATAAAATCAACTTAGCAATCCACTAATTAAAACCATCCGCCATTTAGCAGATTAGTTAGTTTATTGGTTTTGAATCAGTCATTTCTACTAGTGTAATGTTGGGTTTCGCTGATGTTCTACCCAACCTGCATTGCAGAATTTTTAAGTTGCTCTACTAGTACCGCAAAAATAGCATCACTACTTTTCCTTTAATCGTTCATCTGAAGTAATCCTTTGATTGCTCACCTCACCCCATCAGGACAATAGTGATGTCAGTCTTTACAGATCCATCTATCACTACGTTAGAATCTTCTCCTCACGTGATCCCTGAGCAACAAATCATCTTATTTAAGTTCTACATGGATCAGTCTGTGCAAGATGGGATGACCAACGGCAACGAACTGTATAGATTGGCAAAACAGTTCAGCCCAGACAACAGACTAGAAGCTTATCGATTTGGATGTGAGTTGATTGGGCAGGGCATTCCAACGCTGATCAGTGCTTCCAAACAGCGGTATATCGTCTGGATTAGTTTACGCAACCCTTTAGCGACGGCATTGCCTGCCCTGTAACCTGGGTGGTGCTGAATAGCAGTATGAATTGAACGAAGTTTCAATTCATACAACTCTCAATTCATACCCGAAATTAGCAACGCCCTATGCTGGCACCTGAATCGTTTGGCTACCGGACAGTCCAAAAGCTGCATGAATGGTCTGTAATGCTTTCACCCCGTCCTCTTCGCCGACCAGACAACTGATTTTGATTTCCGACGTTGCAATCATCTGAATATTAATCCGCTGCTCTGCCAGGGCAGCAAACATGCGAGCAGCTACCCCAGGTTGCCCCACCATCCCAGAGCCAACAATACTGACCTTCGCGATCGCCGGATCTACCAACACTTCTCCATAGCCCAACTCTGGAGCAGCTTTTTCCAGGGTCAGTCGAGCAAGTTCTCCATCCATCTGAGCCACGGTACAGGCAATATCGCGAGTGGTGGTTCCATTCACAATCCGGCAGCGCTGGGACTGAATAATCATGTCCACGCTGATGGTTTGATCCGCCAGGATTTTGAAAATGCGGGCTGCCATCCCAGGGTGATCCGGTACATGGCGAATGGCAAGCCGTGCCTGCTTCAGATCAAGGGCAACTCCCCGCACCGCTGAGGAAGCGGAGGACACCGCAGAGACCGTAACGCTATGATCAACCCCGGAGGCGTGCGCTCTGTACTCGGTTCCTTCACTCACGGGTGAACTATTCACCTCAAATGTTTCACAGAGAACCGCGATTGCCCGGTCACAGTCTTCCTGAGCAATCACACAACTCACCTTCACTTCCGAAGTCGAAATCATCTGGATGTTAATCCCCGCCTCTGCCAGGGTTGAAAACATCTGGGCAGCGACCCCCGGTCGCCCAATCATCCCGGCTCCCGCAATGGTTACCTTGGCAATTTGCTTCTCAACCATTACCTCAGCCGCCTCCAGCCTCGGATCTCCATCGGTTTCCGCTGCTCCCAGATCATCAGGCTGACACAATGCTGGAATAATGGCGCTGGCAACAGCTTCTGCCCGATTCAGAGAGTTCTTAATTACCGTAAAAGCAATATCGTTTGAGTTGCCCTCATGGATAGACTGGATAATCAGATCGACATCCAGGTCTTGCAGGGCAATTTCACCAAACAGACGCGCAGCCACACCGGGGCGATCGGGCACCCGCAGCAGAGACACCTTTGCCTGGTCCGTATCAAACTCAACCGCATCGACTGGACGCACCAGTTCCAAGCCTTCCAGGGGACGCTGCTTGGGTGGAGGGGATATGACCCAGGTGCCAGGATCTTCTGACCAACTAGAGCGAACGACGAGGGGGATCCCGTAATTGCGGGCGATCTCAACCGCACGGGGATGGAGAACTTTTGCTCCCAGACTGGCAAGTTCTAGCATCTCATCGCTGGTAATCTCTGCCATTAGTTGGGCATCGGGAACCAGGCGGGGATCGGTGGTCAGGATACCAGGAACATCCGTGTAAATCTCGCAAAAGTCTGCTTTGAGTGCTGCCGCCAGGGCAACCGCAGAAGTGTCAGAACCGCCGCGCCCTAAGGTTGTGATTTCCAGGTCATCCGTGCTGCTGATCCCCTGGAAGCCAGCCACCACAACGACCTCGCCTTTTTGCAAATGGCGGTTGAGCCGATCGGTTTCAATCCGCAAAATACGGGCACGGGTATGTTCTGCTTCAGTCACAATCCCCACCTGCGCCCCGGTGAGGGAAATGGCGGGCTGTCCCAGTTCGTGTAATGCCATGCTGAGCAGGGCGATCGAGATCTGCTCACCGGTTGACAACAACATGTCCATTTCCCGACGGCTCGGGTTAGAGGAAATCTCATGGGCAAGCTTGACCAGACCATCCGTTGTTTTGCCCATTGCCGAAACCACTACAACGACAGAGTTTCCTGCCTCAGCCGTGCGGTATACCCTCTGTGCAACTGCTTGAATGCGCTCTGCTGACCCAACCGACGTACCACCGTATTTTTGAACAATTAATGCCATGACCGTTCTTTCAACCAACCCAACAGGGGAACTTGATTACCTATCATGCTACAAGTCTCCCGATCTGATTAAACCTCAACCCGGTTGATTCCACTCACTAGATTTGAGAGAAAACCATTGAGGAGATGGCTGGGACTGAATGGAACCTCCTTTGCCTCTCTCCGTCTTCCTGTATATAGCGTTTCCTTTCTGGGTGAGGTACATCTCATCTGTTTGATTCAAGGGTTCTACGGCTATCCATGTACCTCACTGGATTCAAAAGCGCTATAAGACTGCTTCAAGATGAGAGCACGCCCCCCGCCATTTTTTTGGAGCGTCTACTACATGCTGTAGTTCAAGTCATCAATTCAAGGTTAATATCCATGAAATCCTGGAAATTCTACACGGTTGTCCTGAGTGGTTTGGTCCTTTTAAGTAGTGGGCTGTGGACCCCTTCAGCCTCTGCAAAACCAAAGGGGGGCAGAGGATACCAAACTATTTACGTGGTTCCCTCCTCCGGCTCTTCGATCAATTCTGTCAGACACAATCAAGTACAACTGATTACGTTGTCGGGTTATCAGCGGAGTAACTTATATAACTTGCTGCGGGGTCGCAATACCAGACTGATGCCCAGAACGACGCTGGTGCAAATTGCGAATCAGCGCAATTCTCTACCTCGTGGAATTCAACGCCAACTGGCGCGTGGTAAGGGGTTACCCCGTGGAATTGCCAAAAAAATTCCACTATCCAGACAGGTTGTTTCCCACCTTAGCTTGCCGAGAAACTACGACCTCTATATGATCGGTTCCAACGCCGTTCTGATTCATACCGTGACTGGATTAGTGGCAGACTTCATCCCCAATATTCTGTAACGTTGGTGGTGCTGAATAGCCGTATGAGTTGGAACGAAGTTCAATTCATACAACCCTCAATTCATACCCAAAATCAGCAACACCGTAATGGTTAGGGTAACTATTTGACTCGATGAGGGAAGGGAGCGATCGCCCCCTTCCCTTTTTGGTCTGCATCTTTGTCCAGAATCAATTGAGAAAAAGCCTTTGGAGTTTCTAATATTTTGGGTACGTATCCAGATTTTCGCCTGTGATTCTAGTACTCATCCGTGAACTTCATTAAAGCTTTATATGAATCTACACAGATTAACCGTGAGAATACGTAAAAGTGATCAGAGAAACCAAAAATGTGTTGCGTTTTTGAGATTGCTTTTGTCCAGAAAGCTGCTTCTCTGATTGCGATCGCTAAAAGGAACACCAGTAAAACCCGATGTTCCCGTTAAAATTTGCATTCAATTCTTTGGTAGTAAAACTTTTATGAAAGACGGCAGAAGCCAGGACAATACAATCAGGCAATGTGAAACTGGAATATTACTGAATTTTCAATGAATCAGGTTGTTGATTGGAGAACAAGATGCTTTATCAAACTTTTTTGTCTAAAGTCAGTCAAGGGATCATCGCCAGCACACTGCCGATCTCCCTGGTAGCATTTACTCCAAACGTTGCTCAGGCATTCAACTTTAGTGGACTCTACGTCTTTGGCGATAGCATTTCGGACTCTGGCAACACGTTCAACCAGACAGGTGGATTGTTTCCACCTTCTCCACCCTACGCAGTACGCTTTTCCAACGGACCTGTTTGGGTTGAATACCTGGCTCCCTACTTAGGATTGCCGGTCAACCCTGCGAGTAATTTTGCTTTTGGTGGTGCAACCACTGGCACCGTCAATACACTTCCAGTCGCATCAATTTTTAATTTGCCAGGGTTGCAGCAGGAAGTAACCAGTTACGCTCTAACCAATACGGCAGATCCCCATGGGCTTTATGTGTTGTTTGCAGGGTCAAATGACTATCTGGGAGGAGGGGTGACCAATCCTGTTGAGCCTGTTCAAAATTTGGCAAATGCGATTCTGACGCTGGCTGCTGCCGGAGCTAAAAATTTTTTAGTGCCTAATTTGCCTAATTTAGGCGATCTACCGGGTACCAACAGCACACCCCAATCTACCTCACTCAATTTACTCACGAGCGCGCATAATGTACTGCTGGCACAAACCCTCAGCATTTTAGATCAGCAGCTAGATCCTTCTGTGTTGTTGATATCATTCAATTTGAATGCACTGTTTCAGGATGCGATCGCGAACCCTGCCACCTACGGCTTTACCAACGTGACTAATGCTTGTCTTTCATTGTCTCCCCTGTCCCTTTGCGATAATCCCAATACCTACCTTTTCTGGGATAACTTACATCCCACAACCGCAGGACATCAGCAAATTGCCAGTGCTGCCTTTAGCACGATTGAAGCCGTTCCCGAACCGCCTATGACTTTAGGTTTATTAGCATTTGGAATGTTTTTAGGGGGAGCCTCTGCCCTTAAACGTCGCCAAAACCAGAAATTCCAGCCAGGGGTGCTGTTGACTGACAGTGATAAGGGCAAGGACGAGAAGTTGGAAGTCCTATAGCTCTCTTACAGCCATTTTCGTTTGTGTATGCCACACCGACCCATTGTTTCGCCTTAATCTAAAGGCATCGCCTGTGGGGCACTCGTCTGAAAACCACTGTAATTAAGATTATGAGAAAGGATTGATGTGGAATCCTTTCTCACAAAGCCTCTCATTCTGGCCAATCGTTGAGGATGCTATTTCAACGTAAAAAGTTGCGAATATAATGCTTCCAGCCAGACAAAACTGAACGACAATACAATCCCTACTGGTTTTCAGAGGAACGTTGAGACAGTTCTTAGAAGTAACCGATGCGTAAATTATTGGGATTGATTGGACTGGGGGCGATCGCTATTGGAGTGATTGCCAGATTGTCATTTGCAACTTCGGCAAAAGCTAATTTAGAAATTTGTAACCAAAGTAACCACGGTATGGTCCATGTTGCTGTTGTCTACCCTTCTAAAAAGACTCACTGGAAGAGTGTAGGCTGGCTCAGTTTGCAAGAGGGCGAGTGTAGCACGATGCTAGAAGGCAACCTGGCAAACCGCTACTATTACTACTTCGCCAAAACAGACAATGCCTACTTTTGGAGAGGCGAACACAAATTCTGTGTATCGAATTTAGAATTTGCCTTTGCCGATGCAGATAAACAATGCAAAGGCTCCAACTCGCGTTGGGAAAACTTCCGCGAACTCGATACTGGCAGAGATTCTATTAACTTCAGGCTAAACCTGGAATAGCAATGGTATGGCAGACCCTCAATAAAGGGATGCGCAACTAATTTCCCATCATCCATCCCTCTCGTTCCAAGGCTTTGCCTTGGAATGGCAACCCTGGAGGCTCTGCCTCTAGCGCTGATAGAGGCAGAGCCTCTCAGTCAGTGTTCCCAGGCTGAGCCTGGAGAACAAGGTAAGGAGGGGTTTCTGTTTTAAGTCAGTGCCATTGATCTATAGTCCTACGGGCTGGAGAAAGAGCCTCTTGGATCCACGGGACGAGCGATTAAAATCCCGATTCGATGCTCGACCTGATTGATGTAACGCTGAAGGTCGAGAGAAATTCTGACTCCACGGTTGGGGGCAGCATGGATCAATCCGATACTGCCGTCGGCATTGCGGTAAACCAGCCCGGTATGGGTTACGTCTAAACCTGGGATATCGGTGGCGATCGCCACAATATCCCCTGGTTGCAGTTGGGCATAATGCTGGCGGATTTTTCCCGGAGGAATGTAGTTAATGATGAAGGGGTTGAGGGTTGCTTCCATCTGTTGGATACAACGGTAAGTCTTCTCGTCATCAGCTAGTCGAGAATAGCTATGACGGTGGGAACTCATAAAATTCAACACTTTGGAAAAGGAAATTCCACCCATCTGCTGGGCAAGGTTGAACACATTTCCCCGTTTTTGATTATCGGTAATCCAGTCTGAGAAGTAGTGCAGGCGGCTACAGTAACCGTTTAACTTGCCATCCCGGTAGCGCTGGTTTTGCAATTGGTTTGTAAAAGACTCGTAAGAATAGTCCTGTAGGGCAACCCCGCGCGCGATTGCCAGAACCGTTTCTACAAACAAAACACAGTCGAACTGAGTCAGCGAGACTACCAGGCTTTCCTCAGAGGATTGATCCAGCAGATTAGGCTGGTAGGGACTGCCTAAGAAACGCTTTGAGATCGCCTGTACGATTTCTCCCATTGGGCGATCGTGCAGCGATCTCGCCCCCGCATCCTGCATAATCCGCTTAAATTGAATCGCATTGGCACCCATCACAGGGGTGGTTTCCAGCGATAAGGCAGTTTTAGCTGGGGGGGACCAGAGGGAAAAGTCTACAGGCTTCCGTTGCGTGGCTAGACTCTGACCAGTCAGAGATCCCCTGGTGAACTGAGAGGACTGGCTTAAAAGAAACTTTGGCTCCGTAGCACTCGCATGGCTAAAGCGGGCATTTCTCAGTGCCGCTTGCTCGGTGGAGTCTGAAACAAGAGCGGATTGCTCTGGAATGGAAGCATTAGGCGGCGGGCAGACCACAAAACCAGCCGTTGCCAATAGTCCCACAGTGAATTTCAGGATGTTTGCCATTACCAATCAGCGCGATCGCCCGCCGCAAATTCTGTTGTAGACCATTCAAAACCAGTACAGTTTTAGGCTGCCCAAATCTAACATATGAAGATGATTTTTGATTTTGTTTTCTTGAATGCCAGTGCAGGTCGCAGACCCCCCGGCATTGCTGAATGTAGGTATGATTTAGCCCACCCTGCGGGAAGCAAGCTACATTCCCCACCCTTCTCCACAGCGAAAAGGGCGCTAGAAATCTTGTTCCCTCGCCCGTTTTGCTATCCATTACGCAGAAGTCAGCAGAGCCGTGACAGAGCTTAGATTTTGGCAGCTAGTTGCGTCCCTTCGAGTCAATGATGTAGCACTCCAAGCCCTCGCCACAGGGTTTTCAATCCTGGTTTTCCATCAGCACGCGCTAAAAAACATCCCGCTACTAGCCGGTTAGAGACTTGAGTGGGTGGTTTTAGCGAATCTCATGGGCAGTGGGTGGCGACATAACTGCCTCTGGATTTGATCGTTCCTGGTAAACCTGAACAATCCGGTCAACCACTTCGTCAATGGTCAGGTGGTCGCTCTGAATTTCGATCGCGTCTGACGCTTTTCTTAAGGGAGCCAGTGCACGGGTGCTGTCCTTACGATCGCGCTCGTAAATTGACTGCTCCAGTTCATCCAGGCTAATGTCGCCCTTGCCCTGGTTCTTTAAATCTTGCTGCCGACGACGGGCACGCTCCTGTACCGATGCCGTCAGGTAAATCTTGACTTCGGCATCCGGAAAAACATGGGTGCCAATGTCCCGCCCTTCAATGACAATGCCACCGTTTTTGCCATAGCGACGCTGCTGTTTCACCAACTCCTCTCGCACGGCAGGCTGGGCAGCGATCGCAGACACCTTTGAGGTTACTTCTAGACTGCGGATCTCCTGGGTCACGTCCTGACCATTGATGAGAATTTGAGCCATCGGGTGTGGGCTATCTACTTCCCTGCTCCCCTGCTCCCCTGCTCCTCTGCTCCCCTGCTCCCCTCTCTCCCCACCCCTCACTTCAATCTGGCACTGGCTAACTAATTCTGCGACAGCAGGCTCGTCATCAATCCCCACGCCAGATTGCAACACTAGCCAGGTGATAGCGCGGTACATCGCTCCCGTGTCGAGGTAGAGAAGGTTCAGGGCTATGGCAGCTTTACGAGCAACGGTAGATTTCCCGGCTCCAGCCGGTCCATCAATCGCTACGATGGGTTGGCGGTTGCAGAGCAAAATGTTATCAATCAGGCGGGTGGTGCCCAGGCGGGCAGCGATCGCTAACAGCCCTGAGTCTTCCACCGTTTCCAAAGGAGCCAGGGTAGTCGGGTGCACAAGTTCAATGTATTCTGGGGCGATCGTCGGCACCCTCTCCAATTGGGCTTTTACAGTGCCAATCAGGGCTACACTGGAACGCTCCCCGGAGCGAAATGCTTGTTCTGCTTGTTTTAGTCCCCGATACAGGGCGGTTGCTTGCTCTCTTTCGGCTTCTGATAAATATTGGTTACGGGAACTCATCGCTAATCCGCTTTCCTCTCTTACAGTGGTACAGGGAACAATCTCTACTGGCATATTCAAGTCTTCTACCATCCGTTGAATAATGACTAACTGCTGGGCATCTTTTTGCCCCAAATAGGATCGGTCGGGCTGCACTAAATTCAATAGCTTGGTCACAATCGTTGCCACCCCTTGAAAGTGATTGATCCGGCTACGACCGCAGAGGGTGGAGGTCATGGATTCAGGCGGAATAACCTGGGTCAGTGGACGAGGCGATGGAGAGTCATCCTGGCGCTTGCCCATTTCTACACCCATCTCGTCTGGATCTGGGACAAACATCACATCCACTCCTGCCTGTTCACACAGCCTCCTATCTTGTTCTAGCGATCGCGGGTAGCGCTGTAAGTCTTCACTGGGTCCAAACTGGAGAGGGTTTACAAAGATACTGACCACCACAATTTTGTTTTCCCGGCGTGCCCGTCGAATCAGGCTAAGATGCCCCGCATGGAGAGCGCCCATTGTGGGAACCAACCCCACTTCGGGAGCAGCGCCAATCGGAGATGCCGCATATTGCACAGACTCGTCCGCCAGGGAGTGACCTGGTCGGTGCAAGTCTAAATAGCATCGTAATCCGGCAATAGTAGTAAACAGGCGCACCGTAACCCCCAAAAGTAGCACCAAGCTCAGGCTCTGATAATTAATACCGCCGCCTGAAAAACTTTATCTTTAAGAGAGCCTACAGTCCATAGTCTAAATTCCAAATCCGATAGAGTGGCTGGGATTTACTGAAACCATAAGATTTACGTCAGGTTAAAATAACAGAGGTGATTTGACATGTTTAGAAGTATATGCAGGTAGTTTCGACCGTTGCCTCGGTTCCGGGTCAGTATTGGCAGTGGCGACAACAGCCAATTTATTACGTCAAGGCTGGAAAACAACATCTCCAACGCCCACCGTTGCTTTTGATTCATGGTTTTGGAGCATCGACGGATCACTGGCGTAAAAATGTCGCAGGGCTAAGTGAAGCATTTGAGGTTTGGGCGATCGATTTATTGGGGTTTGGGCGATCGGCAAAACCCGACTGGCAATATAGTGGCAACCTTTGGCGTGACCAGCTTCACGACTTTATTGAACAGGTGATTGGTCAACCTGCCGTGCTGGTTGGCAACTCGTTAGGGGGGTATGCCGCCCTATGTGTAGCGGCTCAACGCCCTCAGTCGGCAGCAGGTGTCGTTTTGGTCAATAGTGCTGGACCGTTTACCGATATCCAGGGGACGACCAAGCCTGACCCCATTCGGGAGGTGATGGGGAAGTTTGTACAAACTCTTTTTCGCCAAGATTGGGCAAGCTTTTTGCTATTTCAGTATATTCGGCAAAAGTCAGTCATTCGGCGTACTCTGGAACAGGTTTATCTAGATCAAAGTGCTGTGACTGAGCAACTGGTTGAAGATGTCTACCGCCCCTCCTGTGATCCGGGTGCTGCTCGCGTGTTTGCTTCTGTATTTCGCACTCCCCAGGGCGAAAAAGTAGATGTTTTACTGGGGCTGATGACGTGTCCTCTGCTAATGCTGTGGGGAGAGGCGGATCCCTGGATTAATGCCAGGGAGCGGGGAGCAAAGTTTCGCCGCTATCATCCCAAACTCACTGAGTATTATTTACGCGCCGGGCATTGCCCCCAGGATGAAATCCCAGACCAGGTGAATGATTTAATTCAGTCCTGGATCCTGGATGGGCTGTAGAAAATATCTCAGAAGTATCCGATGTCAGATGGTAGGTTGCTTGCCGCAGGCTATGGAGCGATCGCGTAGTGATTGCGTGAGCGTTCCCGCAGGGTAGTATCTCGGTGTAGGGTGTTAGTGATACCTGACTCCATCCAGGCAAATTGCAATGTTCTGGTACTTTTCTGGTATCCTGTCAATTCTGAAGCCTGAGCAATTTGACAGGGCACAGCATCAAATCACAAGGCATCAATTCATAATGGGAGAGCGGTCATGGTAATTAGCCTTATGCAGGATATGACCAGTTGGTTCGTGGGTATGGCTCACTGGACAGATGCGTTACAGATGATCCACTGGCATCTACCGCTGGATTTGGCGGTTTTAGATAAACCACTGCACGTTGATCTGGCAGGGGATGTTCAGCGGGCTTTCAATAACTTTGTAAAAACAGGTCAGGTCTGGGCATTTTTGATTGGAATTATTCTGGGCTATCTGTTTAGAAGCTTTACCAGCTTCGGTTAAATAGCTTCGGCTAAATATAGAGTGACGATTGACCGTTGTAGATTGAGTTCTTTTAGATTGCGTTTGCTCTACTGCGGGTTAAAGGCTGGTCAGTAGCCCATAGTCAGTAGTTCGTTACTACAGACGATAGGGTTCTTTTTAAAATTTTATTTTGTTTCTATTTACATTTAGCCTCTGTAGGGTGCAGCTTACGGGCAAAGCCGCCACTGTTAAAGGCTGATTTTCCCTGAAAAGGGAATTCAGGCCATTGAAACATTGGTTTACAATCATTTTTTTAAGCGCTAAATTGCACTCTCTTACTCAAAATTAAGCTGCTGAGAATATCTAAAATTTAGCAAGTTAAACCTCACCAACTTAGAAACCCGTAGTTTTTCCCTGGAAAAATCTCCAGTTTTCAACCTGGATGAGGTTTGAAAGTTGACCTGTTGACCTCTGATTTACGTCGTGAAGGTGTTCCTTGATTCAAGATTCTTCTCAACCATCTACCTGGAGTCAGCGGTTTGAGTCAGCGCTCCATCCTGCGATCGCCCGTTTCAATGCCAGCATTGGCTTTGACATTCACTTGATTGAGTATGACCTGACAGGCTCCCAAGCCCATGCCCAAATGTTGGCGCACACAGGCATCATTTCCGCTGAAGAAGGCGAACAACTGGTTAATGGCTTGGAGCAAATTCGGAAAGAGTACCGCCAGGGCTTTTTTAATCCTGGCGTTGAAGCGGAAGATGTCCATTTTGCCGTCGAGCGACGACTGACGGAGTTGATTGGAGACGTGGGCAAGAAACTGCACACGGCGCGATCGCGCAACGACCAGGTAGGCACAGACACCCGCCTTTATCTGCGGGACCAGATTCAGCAAATCCGTGCTCAGGTGCGTCAGTTTCAGGCGGTTTTGGTCAATCTGGCTGAGCAAAATGTGGAAACTTTGATTCCCGGTTATACCCACTTGCAGCGGGCGCAACCTCTCAGCCTTGCCCATCATCTGTTGGCTTACTTTGAGATGAGTCAGCGGGATTGGGAGCGATTGGGCGAAATCTATCAACGGGTCAATTTTTCCCCCCTGGGATCGGGAGCCTTAGCTGGAACAACGTTCCCCATTGACCGCCACTACACCGCTGAGTTGCTAAACTTTGGTGGGGTTTACGCCAATAGCCTGGATGGGGTGAGCGATCGCGACTTTGCGATCGAATTTCTCTGTGCCGCCAGTCTAATTATGGTTCACCTGAGCCGGTTATCCGAAGAGGTGATTCTGTGGGCATCGGAGGAGTTTGGCTTTGTCACCCTGAAGGATAGCTGTTCGACTGGCTCCAGCATCATGCCGCAGAAGAAAAACCCCGATGTGCCCGAACTGGTCCGTGGCAAGACCGGCCGGGTCTTTGGGCATCTCCAGGGGATGCTGGTACTGATGAAAGGGTTGCCCCTGGCTTATAACAAAGATTTGCAGGAGGACAAAGAAGCCCTGTTTGATGCAGTGCTAACCGTTCAAACTTGCCTGGAAGCGATGACCATTCTGCTACAGGAAGGCATGGTATTTCGGACCGCACGCTTACAGGAAGCGGTTAACGAAGACTTTTCAAATGCGACGGATGTTGCCGACTATCTAGCCGCTAAGGGAGTGCCATTCCGAGAGGCTTATAACCTGGTGGGTAAGGTGGTGAAAACGTCCCTGGCACAGGGCAAGCTACTGAAAGACCTGGGTTTGGATGAATGGAAGGAATTGCATCCCGCCTTTGAAGCGGATATTTATGAGGCGATCGCCCCTGCTCAGGTCGTTGCTGCCCGTAACAGCTATGGTGGGACAGGGTTTGAGCAGGTGAAGCAAGCAGTGCAGGCAGCTAAAGCCAGAATGGGTTAGGGAAAATTGGTGCCCCTCAGTCTAATGGGTACGGAGTCGCTCACCCTTATGGGTGCTCTTTAAAGGATTAAGCGATCCGTTTGCGGAGTAGTTTCACGGAGCGTGGTAGCTAGTAGGGCAAACCAAACGCAGAGTTTTCTCTGCTATGCCCTAAGCCCCAGGGCTATCATCACCTGAGAGTTCTACTATGAAAATCAAGCTCCCCTTGTTATCGCTTCTGGCTGCAACTGCCCTTGCAACCGGTGTTTCTCTCCCCGCTGTGGCTCAGTCTGCTGTGCTATCTGGTTCCCATTCCGGTAGCCGGATTAATGTTCGCTCCCAACCAAGAATTAACGCTTCTTCTCCCCATTACGGTCTGGTAGGCGATCGCATCCAAATCATTAAAGATGCCCAGAGTTACGATGGGTACACCTGGTATTACGTTCGCTTCCCCTCCGGTGCTGAGGGCTGGATTCGTGGAGATTACGTCACTGTTCCAGTTAGCTACCCCGGTAGACCCGGAAATCCCAGCTACCCTGGTAGACCTGGCAATCCTGGCTATGGCAGGGAAACAACTGTGGCTTCCTTTGAAACCAACAACTACTCAGTTAAGGTATTCAAACAAAGAGGCAGACTGCTCATGAACGTTTACAATCGGCGGACGCGCACCCAAGAGTTAAATTGGGCATCTGCTGAAGCCGTCACTTCTGCCAGAGGAACCAGCTACTATAGCGGCACCCGGAATCATGGGTATAACGTGTTTCGTACCGCGAACGGTCGTTACCTGTTGGAAGTGCGTCACTACGGTCGCCTAATTGCTCGCGAAAGCGGCTCCTACCTGTGGTAAAAATTGAGGTTGCTTCAGGGTGTTTCGGCATCATAAGCGATCGCCCTGAAGCATCGTCTCGTTCCTTGTATAAATTGGTGGGATTAGAGTTCTTGCCTATGCTCCAGAGTTAGGGGATTTAACGATTATCTCTCCCAAAGTTGATTCAATAATGAAGTACCTGATCCAGCAATTTCTTAGGAGATGACTGCATAGAAACAAGTAGATGTACCGTGCACCCAATAGACATTCGCTCACCACCGTAATAAGTCTGAAAATATGCGGAAAGATTCTGACTATTCGGCTTGAGCGGTTTATTATATAGAAATAATCTACATAAGCAGTAAAACCAGGGTGTTATGCCGAATTATTCTGCCTATTCACCTTTTATGGAATCTTAGACGGAAAGTGTCAGTCTATTAATAGTTAGACTGCAAAAACGTTGGGGAGCAAGAAGCTTTAAGAACAATCAACTTAAGTGCGTCCGCATTTCCAAGATGTACTTAAACCTAACTAAGAAGTAATTGAGCTAAACTATAAATAGTGCTAAATAGTCGTGCTTATTGGGTCGAAGCACTGTCCCTAGTATTAGATCACCACAAGCATCTGTAAGCCAATCAACTTAGCTCCTGACTAATCATGTCTAGTTTCCTCGATATTGTTAGCGGTTATGCTTTTTCTGGTGTCCCTAGTAATGCTGTTTATGATCTGATAAAGAGAACGTGGCAAACTATCACTCATAAAACCTGGGAAGAGCTTTATATTAGTGCTTTTCAAGCTGCCCTTGAAGAATCGCGTCCGTACTTGGTTAGATACGCGATAGATAATGGTGTGATTGAAATTGAGCAAGCAGAACTTCAACAAATTCTGCATCGAGATCTAGGTATTGGCACTACAACCTTTAGTGAAATCAGTAGTGATGAGTTTGTCTCAACACTTGCTCAGGCAATGACAGATCGATCTGTGTTAATCATCGGTGGGCATCTATTAAGTAATCAAGATTATGCTCACCTAATCCGCAACCTGATTGAGCAAGTCAAAGTTCGTTTCAAGCAATCTGTCCTCTCTGATTCCACGATTCTTAATCGTGTGCTTCTAGAGGAAAGCTTGAAGAATCAAAATCTAGCTGAAGAAACTTATGCCTACTTAGCAAACCAATTTGGTCTGGTTTTATCTAAATTAGAAGCAATAGAAGCGAAGGTAGACCAACTTGTAGAGGAGAGAACAGTCCCCACTACACAACTTGCGAAGGAAATTTCTACTCAGGTTTCTGCCGATACCTTTGGTGCTCTAACACTTGAATATCAAGCTGAACTGGACTACGCCAAAGAACTGATCAATAAATATCAGCCCAAGCAATCTCTGGATTATTTGGAGTCTTTAAGGCTCCGCATTGAGCATCAATCTCAACCGATCGTCAAATTTAGATTATTGGCAAACATGGGCGCCGCAAGGCTCAGCATGAACCAACCAATAGAAGCTGCAAAGCTTTTTATCCAAGCCTATAGCTTGAACAGCAGTGATGAGAATGCCCGCTATTATGCAGCTTTAGGTTACGCACTCTTAGAACAGTATGACAAGGCAAAGAAATTAGTTCATCAAATTTTAGAGAGTAACCCCACTCACGAGAAGGCTTACACGGTACTTGTTCAAATCTATCCTGGCGAGAATTTAGATACATTGATTGAGAAGATTCCAGTTTTTTGTAGAAACTCTTCTAGTATTGCTTATTCATTAAGTCATATTGCTAGACAGCAACTTGACTTTGAACAAGCAGAATACTGGCTTCGAGTTGCTCTGGAAGAAGATTCAGATAGCTTTGAAACACAAGCTGCATACGGAACTCTTTTGCTGCAATTAGTCGATGCAGACCCCTGGTTAATTCAAAGCCGTCAGCTTAATGAGGAGGATCAGAAGAAGCTGCAAAAAGCTGACCAGTTTTTAACAGATGCCTGGGAGAAGATTGCTAATACTGAGCTTCATGATTTTCGACCTGATATTATTGTGAATCGCAGTACAGCAAGAAGATTTTTGAATCGGTTAGAAGAAGCTATTCAAGATGCTGATATAGCGATAAAAATCGATCCTGATAATCCTGGTTTTGTAAGGATTAGGGCAGCACTAGCTTATGAAAACGGCGATAGCAAGAAAGCAGTCGAGCTACTTGAAAGGATTGTTAAATCAGAAGATATACCTGAAGCTCCTATATCATTGGCTGATATTTTAAGAGAGACGGGAGATTATGATCGAGCAATTGAAACCGCCAAACACTTTCTCGAACACAACTCTGATTCTCCTCTCTCAGATGCGGCTCGCAGAATAATGGTGCGATCCTATGTAGAATCTAAAAATGCTGAAAGATTGATCGAGATTTTCAACTTGATTCAAGAGAAGGAATCCAAAAGCCTCACTGATTTAATCAATGCTGCAACAATTGCAGCTTTTTTGGATGAAAAGCCTGTTGCTGTAAAACTTTTGCACGAAGCAAAGAATCAAATTGATTCTACTACTCTACAAATACAAATTTTAGAGATAGCAGATGGATTTTATTCACTCTCTGAATTCAGAGATGCTGCACAACTCTATGAAGTCATAGTTGATTTCACTCTTGACACTCCTTATACTCGTACTCTAATTAAAGCTTACTACTATTCAGGTCAACATCGTAAAGCCCTTAATTTATGTCAGGTTTTTCGTCAAAGTCATGGCATTTCTATATTTCTCTGTGAAATTGAATCATCAATACAGGAGAACATTGATAACTTAGTTGAGGCTAAGCGCATATGTCAAGAATGCCTTGCCAAATTTCCTGGCACTTTATTAATTGAACTTCGCCTAGCACTGATTAATTATCGACTTGAACAATTTGATGAGCTAGATAAGTTTTTAGCGTCACCAGTTGACATAACGGAATTGCCATTTGAATTAGCAGTTCAGCTTATTGGCTTATATGGTGCTAGGGGTCTTACTTATAATTTTTTTGAGTCACTGTATAGAATTAGAAAAAAATTCTACGACAAGAATATTGCACATATTAAATACGTGACCAGCTTTTTTGAAAGAGAGAAGACTAGTAATAGTTTTCTTGTTTGCCATCGTGTTTGCGTTGATTCAGCAGTTTATTTAAAGGATGACTCAGGACAGGTTTCCTGTTTTATTATTGAGGATAAGAAGAATGCAGACTTTAGACATCATGAAATTAGTCTAGAAGATCCTCGATCTCAAAAGCTCCTTGATAAAGCTGTAGGAGATGAAGTTGTCTTTAAAGATGATTTTATCTCTAAGGATATTAGAAAAGTAGTAGAAATCACAAGTAAATATGTTTATGCTCTTCGAGAAAGCTTGGATTTACTAGATAAGCAATTTTCAGAAAATCCTGGATTTTGGACACTTAAAGTAGATTTATCGGAATGTACTAACGGACTTCCTAAAAACCTAAAATCAGTCCTAGACAAGAGTAACGAGCCAATTCGAGAGGCAGAAGAGTTATATAGGACAGGTCATATTCCAATTGGAACGTTTGCCCAACTAACTAGTAAAGACATTCCTTCAACTTGGGGGCACCTAATCAGTTCCCCGGATCTAGGAATATTTTGCTGTCAAGGCAATCAGGAAGAGCGAAGCCATGCTCTATCGTTGCTGACAACGAAACCTCTCAGATTAATTATTGATAGCATCTCACTCCTCACCCTACATGGTCTCGGTGCTGCTGATGCAGTAGTGAGACCATTTGGTCGGCTAGGCATTGCACAATCCACAATAGATGTGTTGCGAAATGCTATAGAAGACTACAAAGGTATGAAGTCTGATGGCACTGCTTTTCTCGGTACAGAAGGCGATCACTTTTTTCTACATGAAGTCACTGCTGATGAAGTTCAGCGCAGTCGTGAGTATTTTGAAGGAATCATTACTTGGATTAAAAATAATTGTGAAATTTTACCCTGCACAGCAGCGTTAGATATTGAGCAGACTGAAAGGCAAGAGCTTCAACGATTAATAGGTACTTCATTTGCTGATACATTGCTAATTGCTAGTGAAGCAGGAAACCTACTGTATTCCGATGATTGGGTGCTACGTCAAGTTGCTAAAGCCAAATTTGATTTAGATGGGGTTTGGACTCAAGTTGTTCTCTTACGCTGTCAAGAACTTACTGCTCTAGAGCAATCTGACTATAGTGAAATTGTGGTTAAGCTAGTTCGTTCTAACTACCGCTATACCAGCATTGATGGTCAAGCTCTTATTGCAGCAGCTAAACAAGCAGACTGGCTACCAAACGAACCATTTACCTCCCTCCTACTCCTTTTAGGGAACGCTCAACGTAAAGACTCTCTAATTCTGAATGAGCAAGCGGATAGAATTGCGCTGTCATCAGTGATTGGAGTTGCAGTTGACTTTTTGTATAGGTTGTGGGCGCAGGATATATCAGTACAACGTAAACATGCTTTAGGGATTAGTCTTCTAAATTCTTTAGTACGTGGTAGACACAATCTGAGTACTATTTTAAACGCCCTCGCTTTAGGAGTCAGACGGAAATCTCTTATTATTCTTCCATACGAGTCGGAAATACTCTTCTTAATACGTCAATGGAGAAATCATTATTTTGCATAGAAAAGCATAACTACAGTACTTGCTCAATAGCTAGATAGAATCTAGTAGGCACCTCGATTGTAGAAGTTTGCATTCTAACAACGCCCATGCACCCGACCGTTTGAGAGTTGTCAGTGAGATTAAAAAACTATTTGCGGCGGGTGATGGGCACCGTTAGACTGATGCCTGCGCAAAATTCCAACCCCTGAGAAGTTTGCACCCTTCTCTTGCAAATCTTTACAGAGGGTTAGGTGGACAGATTCCTAGCTTTATAGTACTCTTGTTCTGTATTGGAGGTCGGCATGTTTTAGCTGCTTGGACGCTCTAGGCGTTGCTTAGGCGGGCTTCTGTGCTGTCAGTTCAAAGGGAATTAGCCATCAAGCCAAATTATGTCTTTCAGGAGACGGTGATGGAATACATCGAAGGCTTTCTAGCCGCAGTACCTACAACAAACAAGGAAGTTTATATCCAGCATGCCCGTGAAGCTGCCGTAGTATTCAAAGAACATGGAGCAACTCGGTTAGTGGAATGCTGGGGAGATGATGTCCCATCTGGAGAGAAAACATCATTCCCGATGGCAGTACAGTGTAAAGATGATGAAACTGTTGTCTTCTCTTGGATATCATGGCCCTCACGAGAAGCGAGACACTCTGGTATGGAAAAAGTCATGAGGGATTCTCGCATGAATAATGAGAGTAACCCAATGCCTTTCGACGGAAGCCGCTTGATCTTCGGTGGTTTTCAAATGGTTGTAGATGAATAAAAGAGTTGAGTGGGCACAGTTTTCTACTTATCAGGCAACTGCGCTGTCAGCCTCACCAACTTTAGGCAAATTAATAATTATTGAGGAGAAATCTCATGGCAAATAATCCTGTAGCCTGGTTTGAAATCTATGTAGATGATTTAGCTAGGGCCAAGCAGTTTTATGAATCGGTGCTTAGTATAAATTTGGATTTACTGAGTGACCCTAATGATGCCAGTATCCAAATGTTGTCATTCCCGTCGGATATGGAGAAGTATGGTGCTGGCGGTGCCCTTGTCAAAATGGAAGGCTTTACAGCGGGTGGAAACAGTACTTTGATTTATTTTGCATGTGAAGATTGTGCAGTCGAAGAATCTAAAGTTGAAGCAGCAGGTGGTCGTATCCAAAAGCCTAAAATGTCTATTGGCGAATATGGCTTTATTTCTCTTGCTATAGATTCTGAAGGCAACATGTTTGGCTTGCACTCAATGAAATAGCTTGAAAGGCGAATTCAAGAAAATCATTTCGTGCTTGGTTAGAGCAGACGTTAGCCAGCACCATGCACCCAATTCCCTACGCCACTTCCCCGGTAGGCAATTTGCGCTGGCGAGAACCACAACCAGTTCAACCCTGGTCAGATGTGCGGATGGCGGATCAATTTGGGGTTCTACAGCTATCCATGTACCTCACTGGATTCAAAAACGCTATATTTTACTCCATCTGCTCTACCATTGCCCTTAGCCCCTGACTGGAGAGAGACTGCACCAGTTGATCGGCTTTGCCGCGATCGCCAAATGCCCCCGCTTGCAAAACCCGCCGCCCCCTGGAAGAGGTTGGAAAGGCATCGGGAACCAGCGATCGCACCTGTGCCTGTTGGTTGTCATCGTCGGCTTCCACAATGACCCGATAACGAACTCCTAATAGTCCTGACAGGTTGGGGGGTACGGGTGGACTGGAACCATCCCGTTGATTGGTAATGCCATAAACATTTACCCCAGAGCGGCGTCCAACATTGCCAATCGGGACATTGGGACCGGGTACTGGTAGCAGATTGGAACTGATCAGCGGAGTTTCCAGTACCGACCTGGAATTTACGGCAACCGTGGGTGGAATTGAACGCTGCTCTGGCGTTGGAACGGAAATGGGAACCGCTGAGGGAGGTTGTAGCGCAGGCTGAACAACCATAGCAGTCGGGGCAGGCGTTCTAGTCATTGATGCCAGAACTGCCGGAGCCGCAGACGCAGTTTCTGACGGGAAATTAGCCTGGGTCGAAGCCGGTTGAGAGAAGTTACGGTAGGGTGGCAGGGGTTTTGTAAACGTTAATGAACGAGGGGAGGCATCATTGCGGGAAGTGACGGTGGATTGTCCGGTTACGGGAGGGGGGGGTGAAACTGTTTGGGAAGGAGCGCTAGCAATAGCAGGGGGAGGGGAAGAATTGGCTGGAGTTGAGGGACGGATAGGGGTAGAAGCGGTGCTCCTTGTGGACAAGGCAGCAGGGGGAGTGACTCTGGAAGGCGATCGCGCCGCAACAGGTTTTCTCGTCTGGGTGGCTGCGGACTTAATCGGTGATGGAGCATCCGCTGTGGAGACAACAACATCACCTGAGGTTGGAAGCCGAGTGGCTACATTGACTCCACTTCCCCCCTGGGCACTGCTGCCATTTCCTCTGACTTCAGCAGGTCTTCTAACTTCAGAGCTAGAAACTCTCACAACCTGCATCTGACGAGGTTGGGAAGGAGAGACTTTGCCAGAGAGATCCGTAGGCACAGGAAAAGGAGTGGTGACCGATGCAGGCACCGTTGCCACGGGTTGCATTGGGGGAGGTTGACTGCCCAACCTGGGCACAGTAGCCGCCGCCGGAACCACAGCAGATGCAGGTGCAGGGGATGGGGGAACTGGAGCGGCGACTTGAGGCGGGCTGACTCTCACTGGGGGTGCAGTGGTCAGCTTTTGTCCGAAGGCGATCGGGTTGGATGCAGGAGCAGAGGCGGGCGATCGCGCCGCAGCATTGACAACGGGTGGAGTAGGACGGACTGCCACCGTAGGCATTGCGGCAGTTGTTTGAGGTGTTAGGGACTGAGTCGTTTGAGCAGGCAACTCAGGGCGATTCCCGGCAGCCACTAAACCGTCACCCTGAGCAACCGAAGCAACTGAAGTGACCTCACCCGTCAAATTAATTTGCCCGGTCGTTTTTACTAACTCATTCCCAAAGGCAAGCAATTCCTGGCTGGTTTTGGCATGGATATCAAATTGACCATTGTTGCGGATGAAATTACCGCCCGGTTCTGCTTTTGTCCCTAAGTTAGGTTGGGACTGGGCGATCGCCACCAGCCCATCCCGTTCGTTACCCTCAATCGAATTGTTCCGCAAAATGGGACGGGACTTTGCCTGTGCCACCACGCCATCTTTATTTTGGGTGATGCGGTTGCCAATTATCAATGGCATAGCATTCTGGTTGACGTTAATCGCAAACCCGTTTTTCTCAAAAATGTTTTCCCTCAGTTCCGGACGTGAGGTGCCATACACCGTAATCCCACTGGCTCCGTTTTGGTAAAAGTAGTTACCGCGAATCAAGGGCGCACTGTGACCCACCACTGAAATTCCATCATGCCCACTGGTGGCAAACGTATTGTCAGCCACGGTAGGACTGGCTGACTCAATCCATAGCCCATACCCTTGGGGATGGGGATTAACCACGGTGACACCATTCAGTGCTGACTGATTAGCAGCCACAATCGTAACGCTCTGACGGGCAGACGTTGGACTGAGGAAAAAACCACTGCCCTTAATCACAATTTCTAAACCCCGATTCTGGGAATTTCCCTGAACCGTAATTCCTGGCTTCAGTTGGAGGGGAAATTGCTCGCCCGTTTCCTCGCTATAGGTCCCTGCCATCAGTTGAATGGTGGTTCCCGCTGAGGCAACCTGCAATGCTTTGGTAATGCTCTTGAAGGGGGCGAGATCGCTGCCATCCGCCGTGTCGTCCGTGCCAAACGCTGCACTGACGATCAAAACCCTGTGGCTACTGGCACTGTGGAGTGAAGATGCCGCATCCGGAGCAGTCTGAGCAACTGATGGGTCAACCGCTAACGCAGAGAAGGTTAGGGTTGTAAATCCAAGGGCGATCGCAACAGGAACCCCCATCAACAATTGATGTTTCATTAACCACAGAGCCTTGGTTGTAGCGAGATTGGGTGAGGATGCGGAACTCAAAACTCTATCTCCTTACACGGCATGAATTCAACAGAGCCAATGCCCAAAAGCCCGGTAGCGATTGAGCTTAATTAATTACCGACAACTTAGGTGAATAATCTACTCGATTTTTTTAGAGATGAAGCAACTTTTTTTAGGGGTAAGGGGTGAGGCGTTGTTGGTTGTGGTGAAGAGTCAGGAATCCGTTAACTCTTCCCGCGTCCCCCCTACTCCCTGCTCCCTATTCCCTACTCCCCCCCAATTTCTGTCGCTAAAATAGCTGTGCAACAGACGTTTTTAAAATTCGTGACCATGACTCACTATCAGCAGGTACTCCGAATTTCTACAGCAGGTAAGTCTCTAAACCGATTTACCAATAAAGTTCAGGCAGTGGTTGCCGAGTCTGGGGTTAAAACTGGGCTTTGCACACTATTTTTGCGCCATACGTCTGCCAGTTTGCTGATTCAGGAAAACGCTGACCCTGATGTCCTGAAAGACCTGGAAAACTTTTTCGCTAAGCTCGTCCCGGAGTGGGAGAACTATATTCACAGTACAGAAGGTGCCGATGACATGCCTGCCCATATCCGCACTGCACTGACCAGCACCTCAGAGCAAATCCCGATCGCCAACGGTCGCTTAATGCTGGGCACATGGCAGGGAATTTATCTGTGGGAACATCGGCAACACGGGCATACTCGCGAAGTGGTGGTTCACATCATGGGCGATTGAATTGAAAAATTGAAAGGGTATGGGTAATGGGTGACTGTTTTTGTCATTTGTCATTCGTCCGGCGTTGCATAATGGGAATATGAAATCAGGGTGAAACCGATGCAATGTCCCGAATGTGGCTCAACTGACATCAGTAAGAACGGCAAGCAAAGAGGTAAACAAAATTACCTCTGCAAAACCTGTCGGCCGGCAAGTTATCGAAACCTATGATCCACCCTCTGGTTATTCTGATGAATTTAATCGCGAGTGTCTCAAAATGTATGTCAAGGGGATGGGGTTTCGTGGCCTTGAGCGAGTCACTCAGGTTCATCATACGACCGTGAATCCGTGGGTCAATAACATCCGTGAAGGGTAACACCACGACTATCACCCAGAACTACCGCCTTAAGACGATGAATAGGATCTAAGA